>JAGZXV010000274.1 GCA_018378255.1 Clostridiaceae bacterium
CCTGTTTGTGGCGGTATTTCACTGGGGCGTGGCGGGTGTGGCCTGGGCTACCTTCGCAGCTCAGGGAGCGGCCTGTGTGCTGGCGCTGATAACTTTGAGAGGCCGTTTAAAGACAGTAAAAACAGAAGGCACGGTACCGGTGTTTTCAGCTGTGATGCTGAAGAAGATCGGTTTTATCGCAGTTCCTAGCATTCTGCAGCAGAGTTTTATTTCGGTGGGCAATATCTTTGTCCAGAGTTTGGTAAATTCCTGCGGTTCTTCTGTCATTGCAGGATATTCTGCGGCAACGAAGCTGAATACATTTACAATTACCAGCTTTACTACTTTAGGAAACGGTGTTTCCAGTTTTACTGCCCAAAATATGGGCGCAGGCCGTTATGAACGGGTAAAAAAGGGATTGGGAGCCGGAATGAAGCTGGCATATATCATCGCAGTTCCGTTTTTCGCGGCATTTTTCCTGTTTAGCAGGCAAATGCTGGGGCTGTTTATGAATCAGGACAGCGAACTGGCTATGGAGACAGGGGCCGCTTTTCTAAAAATTGTATCTCCTTTTTATTTTGTGATCTCTGTAAAACTTCTGGCGGACGGAGTGCTCAGAGGGTCGGAAGCCATGAAGGAATTTATGATGTCCACATTCAGCGATCTGATTCTGAGAGTGGTTTTAGCCTATGTGTTAATGATACCTTTTGGAACCAGCGGAATCTGGATGTCATGGCCGATTGGCTGGATGATTGGAACGATTCTGTCATTCGGCTTTTACAAACAGGGAAAGTGGATGAAAAAAAGCATGGTTGCAATTGAAGAGAAAAGTGATACTATAGTAGTATCGAATGAAAAGAGAGGAAACTATGCTGAAAGTATTAGGACGGAATGATAAGTGCTGGTGTGGCAGCGGTAAAAAATACAAAACATGCCATGCTGAATTTGATGAAAGAATCAAGGAATATAAGAGGCAGGGACACATTGTGCCGTCTCACCGCATCATTAAAACAAAAGAGCAGATTGACGGAATCCGGGAAAGCGGAAAGATCAACATTGCCGTGCTGGATTACGTGGCAGCTAATATAAAGGAAGGGATGTCCACAGAAGAGATTGACCGGATGGTATACGAAAAGACCACAGAGCTGGGAGGAATTCCCGCTCCGCTGAATTTTGAAGGGTTTCCCAAAAGTGTCTGTACCTCAATCAATAACCAGGTATGTCATGGAATTCCATCGGATGAAGAGATATTGGAGGACGGGGATATTGTCAATGTAGATGTATCCACCATTTACAAAGGCTATTATTCGGATTCATCCAGAATGTTCTGCATCGGAGAGGTAGATTCTGAACTGAAGAAACTGGTGGATGTGACAAAAGAGTGTGTGGAATTGGGCTTACGGGAAGTGAAACCATGGGGATTTTTAGGAGATATGGGTCAGGCTGTCCATGAACATGCAGTTAAAAACGGCTATTCCGTTGTGGTTGACATCGGAGGCCACGGTGTGGGGCTGGAGTTCCATGAAGAACCTTATGTGAGCTATGTGACGGCCAGGGGTACTGAGATGCTCATGGTTCCGGGCATGGTATTTACCATTGAGCCGATGATCAATATGGGTTCGGAAGAGGTGTTTGTGGATGACGGGAATGGCTGGACTGTTTATACGGAAGACGGTTCCATGTCCGCCCAGTGGGAAGTGACTGTGGCGGTTACGGAAGATGGGTATGAAATTCTGGCATATTAAATTTTGTACGTAACAGGTTTTGGAATGCCGTATTCGGCTTGCAAAACCGGATAAATTCTGATATACTCTTTTCTGCATTGAAAATCAGGGCAGATGTCCTGAACTGGTTCGAAAACTTCCCAGTATAAAAAACTAAGGATAGAAACGCAAAAGAACGATGCATAGGGTATATGCCGTTTTGTATGCATTTTGTTTTGTGTACGCAGAAAGAGCAGGCGCACCTGGGAAATGAGGTGTGTTTTTGTTGCCGCGTCCTTAGAGGATGCGGCTTTTTTTCTGTTTTCTTTTCTTAATTAAGTCTTCGGCGGTTGCAAAATGCGTTTTTCTGGCGTTGCATCCGGCCAATTCGCTGAAGCGGATTGAATTTTAAGATGAAAAGGAGAGAAACAATGCAAAAAAGAAAGATCATAATCGACTGTGATCCGGGAATTGACGATAGCCTGGCTCTCATGCTGGCTCTCTCGTCACCGGAACTGGATGTGGTGGGAATCACCACGGTATGCGGCAACGTGCCGCCTCATATGGGGGCGGAAAATGCGCTGAAAGTGCTGAAATTTATGAACCGGCTGGACATCCCGGTATATTGCGGGGAAGAAAAGCCTCTGGTCCGGGAATATGTCAGCGCCCAGGATACTCATGGAATGGACGGGCTTGGAGAATCCGGTATTGAAAAGGTGACTGAAGCGGAGTGGAAATATGGGGCTGTGGACTTCATCCTGAAAACACTCAGAATGGAAGATCAGGTATCCATAATCGCTGTTGGACCATTGACGAATATTGCAAAAGCGCTTATGAAAGAACCGGCTGCATTTGAACGGATTGATACATTCGTCTCCATGGGAGGAAACTATAAAAGCTATGGAAATTGTTCGCCTGTGGCCGAATATAATTACTGGTGTGATCCGGACGCGGCCGGGTATGTATATGAAAATTTAGGCCAAAAGATTCATATGGTGGGGCTGGACGTGACAAGAAAAATCGTGCTGACTCCGAATATTCTTGAATATATGAAGATTCTGGATAAGAAAAAAGGGAAGCTGATTGAGGCGATAACCCGTTTTTATTTTGATTTTCATTGGAAATATGAACAAGTCATCGGCTGTGTGATCAATGATCCCCTTGCGGTTGCCTATTTCATCAATCCTGATTTATGCAGTGGATTTGATGCCCGCACGGCGGTGGAGACAAAGGGGATCTGTATCGGGCAGACGGTGGTGGATGAGATGGATTTCTGGCATAAAAGCCCTAACAGCCGTATCTTAACGGAAGTGGATGCAAAGGAATTCATGGTCATGTTTCTGAGCCGGGTTTTTGACAGGAACTGTGATGAAATTCGGAACGTATTGGATCAGGTCATGGTATCCGGGGAGGCCGGTTATGAGAAATAATCGTGTGATGCGGCTGTCAGTTGCAGCTTTCTGTATCGCCCTCAATATTGTAGGCGCCTATATTGCCCTTTGCCTGAAACTGCCTGTCTATCTGGACAGTGTTGGAACAATACTGGCAGGAGCGCTTTTAGGTCCGTGGTATGGATTCGCGGCGGGAGCCGGCGGGGCATTTATCAGTGGAATCACATCTGATGTGTATGCTCTTTATTTTATGCCGGCGGGCATGATTACGGGAATTATGGCGGGAATTCTGTTTAAAACTTCTGCTTTTCATGGGATAAAGATGATGTTTGGAACTGCTGCAATTACATTTCCCGGAACGCTGGTCAGTTCTTTTATATCCGCATATGTTTTTGGAGGTGTTACCTCTTCCGGTTCTTCTATTATTGTGCAGGGACTGAAACATCTGGGGTTTGGTTTGGTGGCCAGCGCATTTGCGGTACAGATTATAACGGAATATGCGGACCGGTTCATTTCCGTATCGATTGTTTTAGTATTTCTTTCCTGTATGACAAGTGATATGAAGATGTATCTGAGAGGAGGGCGTACCCGTGGAACGGTATAATGTGATTGCTGATAAAAATCCGAGAGAGATCGTATTGCTGAAGGCATTTCCCTGTGCATGGGGAAAATGCACATTCTGCGATTATATCGATGATAACTCGAAAAATGAAGAGGAAATGCTCTCTTTGAATTCGGAAATCCTGTCCCGGGTTACCGGAGAAACGGGGGTCTTGGAGGTGATCAACTCGGGAAGCTGTTTCGAACTGCCTAAAGCCACGCTTAAAGAAATCCGGGAGATCATAAAGAAAAAAAGAATAGAGAGACTGTTCTTCGAGAGCCATTGGATTTACCGGAAGAAGCTGGAAGGGATGAGGGAATATATGGGAGTGCCCATAACATTTAAAATTGGGGTGGAAACTTTCAATGAGGAATTCAGGGAAAAGGTGCTGAATAAACATGCGGATTTCCATTCTCCCGAGGAAGTGGCCCGGTATTTTGATTCTCCATGTATCATGGTGGGGATCAAGGGACAGACAAAAGAGATGATTGATTATGACATACGAATGGTAAAAAAACATTTTAAACTGGGAACCATAAATGTGTTTACCAATAATACCACCCCGATTAAACAGGATCCTGAATTAGTAAAATGGTTTGTAACAGAGTATGGGTGGCTGAAGGAAGATCCTGCTGTGGAAGTGTTGTATGAAAATACGGATTTTGGTGTAGGTGACTGATCCTGTGCGTTATGGTATACTGGATGCAGGAGACTGGATGAAAGCAAAAGCCGGAGGAAAACACACTCTAGTGTATCAAAGAGGAAACGCTATATGAGAAAGAAGATTTTAATAAAAACAGCATTATGTGCAGTCTTAGCAGGGGCGTTGGCAGGCTGTGGAGGGACTGGAAAGAGGCATGAAACGGAAAGCAGGGGGAAAGCGGCGGCTGAGGCGGAAGCTGTAAGGGCGGATTTCGGAGTTCCGGAGTTCGTATTCACATATGCTGAGAATCAGGCGGAGGATTATCCTACCACTCAAGGTGCGTATAAATTTGCAGAACTGGTCGGTGAGAAAACTGATGGCAGAATTCAGATCAGAGTTCAGCCCAATGGCGTATTGGGGGATGAGAAATCAGTTTGTGAACAGCTCCAGTTTGGCGGTGTCGATTTTACAAGGGTGTCTTTGACTGCTTTGGCTGAGTTTGTGCCTAAACTAAATGTACTCCAGCTTCCCTACTTATACCGGGATGCAGACCATATGTGGACAGTTTTGAATGGAGAAATCGGAGAAGAATTTATGAATTCATTTGAAGGTTCTGATCTGGTGGCTTTATCCTGGTATGATGCAGGTGCCAGAAACTTCTATAATTCTGTTCGTCCGATTGAAAAACCGGAAGATTTAAAGGGATTAAGGATCCGTGTCCAAAAATCGGAAATGATGAAGGGAATGATCGAATATCTGGAAGCCAGCCCAACCCCAATGGCTTATGGGGAGGTTTACTCCGCACTTCAGACGGGAGCGATAGACGGTGCTGAAAATAACTGGCCTTCTTACGAATCTACCGGTCATTATGAAGTGGCCAAATACGTTACGGTTGATGAACACAGCCGTATTCCTGAACTACAGCTGATCTCCAGGCCTACATGGGACAAATTATCTGAAGAGGACCGGGCAATTATCAGAGAATGTGCGCTGGAATCCGCAGAATATGAGAAGGAGCTTTGGGCTGAAAGAGAAAAGGCGTCGGAAGAAATTGTGCGTTCTTCCGGCTGTGAGATCACGGAACTGTCTGCGGAAGAGAAGGAAAGATTCCGGGAAGCGGTTAAACCGATGTATGAAGAATACTGTGGCAGTGATATGGATATTATAGAGGCCATTATTAAGGCTGGTAAATGACTTTGAGGAACAAAATGGAATGAATCAATGAATATGGGATCGAGAAGCTGATGGTGAATTTAGGAATTGCCATCAGCTTTTTATAGTCAGACTTTAATTAACCTTGTTTTTTTTACCAAAATAGGATATTTTGAAAAGTAACCATAAAATTACGAGAAAAACAAGGAGTGGACAAGATGATATTAAATATGGAAATGATTCCTGCCTTTGAACGTTATCTTTACGAGCAGGAGCGCAGCAGTGCGACGATCGAGAAATATATCCGGGATTTAAAAAAGCTGTTTCTTTATCTATCTGAAGATTTGGAGATCAGCAAGGACAAGATGATCCGGTTTAAACAGGAGCTGACGGACCGCTATAAAGCGGCCAGTGTGAACTCGATTTTGGCTGCGGTCAACCACTTTTTAGAG
>JAGZXV010000275.1 GCA_018378255.1 Clostridiaceae bacterium
CATGGCTTCCTGTTCATGGGGATACCTTAAATCCAGAATCCGGCTGATTCCCAGAGATTCCATCTTCTCTATATCTTCCGGCTCCGCCTTATGAAGGCTGGTGCTCCGGTAAAATACCCCCCAGCGCGTAATCCCTCCGTCACAAACATAACCTCCCAAATCCCTGAAATTTGCAATCCCTTTCATGGGATAGCGTCGGCAGCCTGTCATTTGTTTTCCTCCTGATTCAAAGTCTCTATTATGGCAGCGGATCCCTGGATGTCGCGGCATCCCCAAAAAAGAAGAAGAAATCCTGCAGTTCTGTAGTCATCATGCCGTGTTCCCGGGCCAATTCCCGTGCTTCTTTAAAAAGCCTGCTTCTGTCATAGAACACCCGGCAGAGGCGGATGATCCCATCCTCAATCACCGCATAATGGGCGGTTTTATCCGGATCATCCGGCCTGCGGTAGGAAATGCTTCCCGGATTCAGCCATTCCATCCCATCTCCCAGCACATGAACGCACTGCCTGTGGGAATGTCCGAAAATCATCCTCCGTTTCCCGGCATTTCTGTATTTGGAATCCGCATGAGCATCCCAATACTCGTCAAACTGGCAGCGGCTTTCAATGATGCCGTAGCTCTCATCGTATTGATGCTGGATCAGATACACATAACCGTCCGCTTCAAAAGTCAGATGCAGCGGAAGGTTCTCCAGATATCTGATCCCGGCTTCATCCAGCCTGCGGCAGTTATGGTGCACCCATTTGTATTCCGTGGGCGGAATATCCCAAAAATGCTGCTCTTTCCATATATTGACCGTATGAAGGTCATGGTTTCCCCGCACCATTTGTATCTTATCAAATGCCTGCATCCGTTCTATCACCTCACGGGGTGCGGTTCCGTAATCCACCAGATCGCCCGCACAGCAAAGCAGGTCAAAATGAGGCTCTGTTTCCAAAATCTTCTGAAGAGCCCAGATGTTGCTGTGGATATCAGAAATGACTAAAAGCTTCATAAATACCTCTGTTCCGCCGCCCAAAGCAGCTTTCATAAAATTCCCTGTCAGATTATCGTTCAGCGGCAAAGTCTCTCTCCGCTGTCCGGGATCGATCCGAGTTCCAGAACCAGGCCGTCATAAGCGACCGTAAATCCGTTCGGCCCCATTACCTCCTGAAGATCATCGTGTATCATTCCGCTCATATGGGACAGATGATTTAAATAATAGTTTGTTTTCCCGCTGACACATCCCATTTCCATGAGTGCTTTCTTAAAATCCAGATTTTCTTTTATTCCCATATGCCCGTCTCCCGGCAGATTCCCTCTGGCGCAGTCCATGCTGACCACATCAAATACCAGGCCCAGGGAACCGATCTCCCGGATGACATCTTCTCCCGGATATCCGGTGTCATTGGCATATAAAAAGCTTGAACTGCCGTCCGTAAACGCATAAATATAACAAAGTTCATCCGGCTTGTGGTTTGCTTTCAGAGGATAAAACAGTATTTTTCCGGCCTGAAACCATTTCCCGTTTTCCACCGGCACATATTTGATCCGTTTTCGGTTTGCATGGGGCTGTTCATAAAACACCTGGCCTATGGCATTTTTGATACTGCTGCTGCCATAAACCGTGAGGTAATTCTCCTCTTCCCGAAGCCCCGGAAGAACCGCAGCCCCGTCCCTGGCCCTCAGCGCCAGGGAAAAGCCGTCAAAATGATCCCGATGGGAATGTGTCATCACCAGGTCTTTCACCTTCCACAATTCCAATCCCAGCTGGTTGGCCCGGACATAAAGATCAGGCGAAAGGTCGATTAAAATCCTGTCATTTATCAGGGTACAGCTTCTGGTCTTCCGGTTTCGCCCGCCGATCCGCCTGGCCTTTTCACAGGCCGGGCAGCAGCAGAACATGCCGGGAAAACCTTCCGCCGCGCCTGTGCCGATATATTGTATTTTCATCGCTTACCATCACCCTTTTATGCCGCTCATTGTCAGTGACTGGATAAACTGTTTCTGGAACAGAAGGAAGATGATAAATACGGGCAGTGTCATCAGTGTCGCAAATGCAAAGATCTGTCCCCAGAAAATATATACATCCGTAGAAAGCGCCCGTAAAGCCAGCGGAAGCGTCCTGTAAGTCTCATCCCTTGTAACCAGCGTCGGCCATAATAAATCTCCCCAGGAACGGATAAATCCCATGATTGTCACCGTAGCACAGATTGGCTTTGACAAAGGAAGCATGATTTTCCAAAAAATACCTCCGTAAGATTCGCCATCCACAATCGCTGCTTCCATAAGCTCCTTAGGCATTCCCTTAAAATGATTGTAATATAAGAAAATATACATCGGATACCCGATGGTCGGAAGCGCCAGCCCCGCATAGCTGTTCAGTAAATGCAGCTGGTTTGCCACCATAAAACGATTGATGATCACCGCCTCCGTCGGAATGATGGACAGCGCAATAACCAGGGAAACCAGTATATTCTTACCCTTAAAATCCAGCATTCCCAAGGCATAACCGATCATCGCATTGACAATTGTGACAAGGGATACATTGATGACCGCCACCACCGCTGAATTTTTAAAGAATTTCATAAAATTGACCTTATGGATTACCTGAACGAAGTTATCCATAGTCAGCGTTCCTACCGGCAGGAATGCTTTATAGGTAGACATATCCGCCACGATTTGTGCATCCGTCTTCATGGAAGACACCACCATATAGACAATCGGAGCTATAAAAAGGAATGCAATCAGAATGTAGCCTGTATACATCAGAAACAGGTACAGTCTCTTTTTTTCTTTTGACATAGCAGATCTCATCAGTCATCCCTCCCCAGCACTCTGTTCTGAACCAGTGAAATAGCAAAAACGATCAGGAAAAATACAACTGCAATCGCAGAGGAATAGCCTAACTGGTTATTGACAAAACCTGACTTATACAGCAAATAAACAACCGAGGTGGTAGACCCTTTGGGACCGCCGTTTGTCAGCACATAGACCTGGGTGAACAGCTTCAGCGTGTTGATTGTAGTGGAAATCAATACATAAACCAATGTATTTTTAAGCATCGGAACTGTTATATACCAAAATCTCTGGGACGCGCTGCAGCCGTCCATACGCCCCGCCTCGTAAAGATCTTCTGAGATAAACTGGAGTCCGCCCAGAATGATTAACATCTGCATTCCCAGAGACTGCCAGATATACATGACGGCAATACAAAACAGCGCCCATTTGGAATCCTGCAGCCACGCCTGGGGCTGCAGTCCAAACACTTTAAGCACGGAGTTCATAAGCCCGTCCGCACCCGGGGAAAAGATGAAAGACCACACAACGGCTACAACCGTCATGGTAATTACCTGAGGGCTGAAGTAAATAGTACGGAACAGTTTTACACCCTTCATTGAATTATTTACCAGAACCGCCAGCAGCGTGCCCAAAAGTATAATGACCGGAACAACCAGCAGCGCATAGACTGCCGTGTTGAAAAATGCCTGCCGTGCTGTCCCGCTGGCCGCAATTTTTATAAAGTTTTTTAAACCAACAAAGTCTACCGGTTTCCCTGCCTTCTGTACCAGCATTTTATTCGTAAAAGAATAAATGATCGACATACAGAAAGGCAGTATGATAAATAATGTAATCGGAATCAATGCAGGGGCACAGAACAGCCAAGCCGTCCGTGTCTGCGCATCACGAATTCCATGTCTCGCTCCTGCTTTTACCTGTCCCTTCATCTACTGCCCTCCTGAACTAATTAAGATTCCATTCGTTTTCTACAATGATTTCATCAATTGATTCCGATGCATCCTTTAATGCTTCTGCCGCATCCGCTCCGCCGATGATGTCAGAGGTGGCTGATTCCATAGCGCTGTAAATTGTCATATGGGCCGGAGTTAAAGGTCTGAGTACGGATATTCCCGCTTCCAACTGTTCGCGGTACAGATACAAGCGGCCGCCTTCTTTTAACTCATCCTTGGCATCCAACACTGATTTTCTGGATGGAATGGCTCCGTTGAAATCAGTGATCTGATTGATATATTCCGGTGAAAGCCCGGCTTCCATTACGGACCAGACAGCATCAGCCGTGCCATTTTCCGTCGCTGCCGTCGTCATAGACCATACGGTTGAACCGGAACAGGTGAACACTCCATTTCCAAAATCAGGAATCGGAACCAGAATCGCGTCGTCTCCCAGGTTTGTCACATGATCGGTGTATTTCCAGTGTCCGAGCAGAGCTAAAGCACTCTCTTTTCTTCCATAAAATGCATCTTCATAATCACAGGCTCCATTTAAATATCCCTGTTCTTCCAGCCATGTGATATAGGAATATGCTGCAATTGTGTTCTCACTGTCCAAAACTCCTTCTGTCAGCATCGTATCCCGGTCCACATAGTCTCCGCCAAAGCTGGCAATAACCGGCATGTAGGTAAAGTATAGGGAGGAAGGTTTATTCTGGCGGATATAGATCGGATATTCCACGCCGCCAGCTTTTAATTTCGCCAAAGCATCTTCAAATTCAGCCTTGTCCCATGCATCCTTGTAGCTGACAGGGATTCTTACGCCGGCTTCTTCTAACATGGATTTGTTGGCCCAGAGCGCCATACCCGCATCGAACTGGGCAATTGAAACCATGTGCCCGTCATATGTGGATTCATCTACGATTGACTGAAGCAGATCACCTTTTAATTCTCCGGACATGCGGTCGTCTAAGGTTTCGATCATGCCCGCCTCATAATAAGAAGGAATCTGCAAATAATCTGCTATGATCATATCCGGTGCATCGCCAACCACAGGAGCAACCTGTATCTTGCTGTCCAGCTCATCTTTTGGATAATACTCATCATTAATCTGGATATTTAATTCTGTTTCCATCTTTGTGAACATCTCACGGTATGTATCGTCTTCCGCGCCGGAGCTGACCCATACTTTTATGCTTCCTGCCCCTTCGGCCGCCGAAGAACCGGCTTCAGCGCCTTCTGTTTTTGAATTTCCGTCTGCCGCATCTCCTGCCCCGCTTCCTGCTTCTTTGCTTCCTGCCTCAGCGGATGCCGCATCAGTTTTCGCCGCACCTGTGTTGGTTGTGCCGGATGCACCTCCTGCGCAGCCTGCTGACGATGCCAAAAGCGTCAGGGCGGTGATTCCTACGGTTACCTTTTTCCATAAATGTCTCATTCTCATTCTACATGGCAAATCTGCCTCAGCCATGTTTTACCTCCTCCTGTTCTTGATAGGCATATTATATATCCCTCTGTGAAATATGTCAAGCGGTTGATATATAAAATTCATATATTTTATCGATGATTATTCTCATTTTATATTTTATTGCACAATTAAACCGATTAACAAACGTATTTATTGCATGTTTTAATCATTTTTTCAATAATTATATATCATGCGTAAGACATAGTTTGCATATTTTTTTGATTTATGGTACTATAGCTATAGATCAAGCGTTTGACATACATTTTCATTTGCCCCGGTTTTATTTACCCCGGCGATCTGTTGTTGGGCGCAGACCGATTCAGGAGGAAATTATGCCGACACTAAAAGATGTAGCCCAAAAAGCCGGGGTTACCGTAACAACCGTTTCAAGGGTAATAAATAACAGAGGTTATCTGAGTGAAGAAACAAAACAAAAGGTGAAACAGGCCATGGATGAGCTTCACTACCGTCCCAATGAACTGGCCCGTTCCCTGTCAAAACAGAATACCAATACCATAGGAGTCATCACC
>JAGZXV010000276.1 GCA_018378255.1 Clostridiaceae bacterium
CCCGCCCGGTCCGATGCCCCGCCCCCGATCCCTGGATTCACGGCTGTGTATTGGCATGAATAAATGAGAATAAAAACTTGGAGAAGGAAAGTAGAAAAAACAAGCTTGAGGATTAACAGTAAAACGTCAAGGCTTTTTCGAAAATGCCTTGACGTTTGATGTTAAATTTTCTTATAATTTACAAAACTGTTTTTAATTTCTTGCTACAGAGAAAACCAGCAGGGAAGCGGGGAGGACGGATGGCGGAGAACCAGGGCGGGAACCCGCGTATCTTTCTCAACCAAATCCCAATTTTTAAACAAAATTCACCACACTTTGATAAATAACCTCTATAATTCCACAGGAGACCATCACCTTAATAGGATCCACTTTCCATTTCCTCAAAAGAATCACTGCACCCACAAAATATATAACAGGCCGGATCTGGAAATTGCCGCCTGTGAAGCCGATATGTCCGCTTAAAAAGAAGGCGGGAATCAGGATTGTTATTCCGGCGGTCAGGATCATGGCTACAACGGCGGGGCGAAGGGATTCGAGCACACCCTGCATTAGGGTTAAATCCCTGTACTTCGTGTAGAGTTTAGCAAGAGCGGTTACAAATATACAGGAAGGAAGAATACAGCCGGCAGTGGCGATCAGGCCGCCGGGGATTCCGGCTATTTGGTTGCCCACAAAGGTAGCGGAGTTTACAGCTATGGGGCCGGGCGTCATTTCAGCGATGGTGATCAGGTCCGTGAAATCAGTCATTGTGAGCCAGTGATATTTATCGATAACCTGTGCCTGGATCAGAGGCATTGCGGCATAGCCGCCGCCGAAACTGAAGGCGCCGATTTGAATAAATGCTAAAAACAGATTAATATAAGTCATGATGAACCCCTTCCTTTTTATGTTCCCTGCATATGGTGCGGACTGCTCCTACCAGAGCAACCAAAAGTATGATGAAAATCACGTTAACTTTAGCATAATAATTTGCGATAAAAGCGGCTGCCATAATGATTAACAGGACCGGATCTTTTGTTTTGGTAACACTGCTTCCCATATCGTAAACAACCGAAATGATAACCGCCCCTACTCCGGCACGCATTCCATTTAATAAAGCCTGAATGAAGAAATTCGTTTTAAATGCGGTATAGAAGAAAGACACAATGGTCAGAATTAAAAATGGCGGTATTATTGCTCCCAGGATTGCGCAGGCGATTCCGGGGAAACCGGCCAGTTTGTAACCAACTACAATGGCCCCGTTCACAGCGATTGCTCCAGGTGAAGACTGGGCAATTGCAACCAGATCCATCATCTCTTCCTCATCAATCCAGTGCAGGTCATTTACAAAACGGTTTTTCAGCAACGTGACAATTACATACCCACCGCCGAATGTAAATGCACTCAAATATAAAGTTGACAGAAACAGCTTCTTTAAAATATGTTTTTCCATTTTTATTTACCCTTATTCTTTCTTCTAAACAACTATGAATTCATTTTCTTTGTCCAGATACCGGCTGAATACAAATATCCCCATAACGACAGAGGAATCAAAATCCCTGTGGATGACCGTGTTCCAGCCGCCGCCGATGTCATTGTGAATGATTTCCATCACACTGCATTTCTGCTGGTCTTCCATGACGAAATTCTGGCTGTTCAGCATTTTCAGTTCATAACTGGAGTCATCCATTTTTATGAGAAGACGGTCTACCCGGGGCGCATGGCAAACCGGCCATGGGTCGGCGCCTTCCGCGTATTCGAGCTGCCCCTCCGCAACAATATGATCCGCCTCATCTGTGAGCAGATATTTCCGGCTGTCCAGTTTTCCATCTTTCTTTTTCTGCACGATTTCCGCCTTTAAAATGGAGTTGTCTTTGGAAGAAATAATGGTTTTATTTGTAGAATAAAAAGGCCCTTTGATGTAGCACAGGCACGTTTCCTGCTGATTTGTTTTCTTCTGATACAATTTTCCAAAATGAATATAGTAATTCATAACGTCCCTCCTCATGGATAAATAGCTTTTTATCTCTATTTCCTAATTCCAATATATCACTTGAATACATATAAAAAAAATAATATAATTATATAGTAATCATAATGAATTCATTATATAGAGAGGTGTGCTATGACGATCCGGCATGTTCATATATTTTTGTCAGTCTGCGAATGTGGAAATAATTTGACAAAGGCGGCAGAAAAGCTGTATATGGCTCAGCCTGCTGTTACGCTGGCCATAAAAGAGATTGAAAAATATTACGGTGTTAATTTGTTTGACCGCATTGGAAAACGGCTTTACATAACAGAGGCGGGTAAACAGTTCAGGGAATACGCCGTCCGCATATCCACGTTATTTGATGATATGGAAAAAGGATTAAAAGATTGGGATTCCTTTGGAATCATGAGAATCGGAGCCAGTATTACCATCGGGTCACAGTTTATGGCTAATTATGTGGAGGCATTTTCTAAAATAAACCCGAATCTGGATATCAGAGTTCTGATAGATACATCAGACGTATTGGAACAGAAACTGCTTAACAATGAACTGGATTTTGCTTTAAATGAAAGTTCGGTCCATCAGGAAAATCTGATAGCAGAACCATATATGGAAGACACTTTGGCGGTCATATGTCCGGCCCGCCAACCATTTTATCCGGGCCAGGTGATGACGAAAGAAGAGTTTCAAAGGCACAGGTTTCTGCTCCGGGAACAAGGGAGCGGAACCCGTGAAGTATTTGATCAGGTCATGGCAGCCAATAACATGGTGATAAAACCAATGTGGGAAGCGATGAGCACAACCGCGCTGGTGAACGCGGTAATCCACGGCCTGGGTATTGCCGTTGTTCCCAGACGAATGGTATCAGGGCCTTTGGGTAAAGGGCTTGTTTACATTGCGGATGTGGAAGGAATCGAGTTTAAACGCTGGTTTTATATCGTTTACCATAGAGATAAACTGCTGTCTAAATCAGTCCAGAGTTTCATGAATCTCTGCAAGTGCTATGAACTGGATTACCCGCTTCCAAAATACAATGGTTTATTTTAACTGATGGGAACCACATCAACTTTAACGATTCTTTAATGGCAAAATTCATAGTTTAGTCATAAACCGGTAATAGAATTTCCCTATATAAAACAATAGGAGGATTCTGTTATGGGAAATGAAAAAATGGAGATAAACCGCAAAGATTACGCGGTTGTTGCAGCTATTTTATTAGTGGTATTTGCAGCCATTATGGCTGGAGTAGCGGTTATGGCATTTCTTATCTATCAGTCGCCGGAACTGGCCGGTATGATTTATGATAAAGTCACTCTGCCGCCCGCACTGCATTTTATAATAGGGTTAAAAGGAGTGTTTCAAGTTTTAGTAGTGCTGATCTGCTGTGTTCCGGTAGCTGCTGTTTACTATGTGATGCTTTTGGGATTGTCAAAATACAGCAGACGTTTTAATGAGTAATTACATAATCCCTTGAGGTTTTTAATGTAAAACGTGAAGGCATTTTCGAAAATGCCTTCACGTTTGATGTTAAAAAAAATCATCGTATATTAAAATAAACCGTCCCCGCCTCCATCGCAATCCCCTTAGCGGCATACATTTCACTGACGGTCACCAGCTGGAATCCCTGGGCGATCAGTTGGGGAACCGCTTCTTCGAACGCTTCGGCGGTGCTGGGATACAGATCATGCATCAGGATGATATTGCCGTCTTTGGCATGGGAGAGGATGGAATCCAGCGCAGATGCTTTATCCTTGTTTTTCCAGTCCTCAGTATCCACGTTCCATTGAATAATCGGGTAATTGACCAGTCCGGTCACCTGTCCCTGATAGGCGCCATATGGCACACGAACCAGTCTGGGGCGGAAACCGGTTACAGCCTCCACCGCATCATTTGTCATTTCAACTTGGGAAACGACTTCCTCAGGAGACAGTTTTTCCAGGTTTTTGTGGTTAAACGTATGATTCCCAATCTCAGAACCAGTGTTATAAATACGGCTTAGAGTTTCTTTATAATCCGCAACACGACTGCCTACGATAAAAAATGTAGCCCGTCCCCCGTTGGCTTCAAGCACATCTAAAATCTTCTTATCCACCTTGGTATAAGGCCCGTCATCAAAGGTAAATGCAATCATAGGTTTCGAAGGATCAACCAGGCCGGGGGACGAAATACTCTGGAGCACAGGAGCCCGCTCCCCTATATCCGTAGTCTGAGCCTGAGAGCCGCCGTTCTGAGCCTGGAGCCCGCTGCCCGGCGCCTGAGGACTTCCGTCCTGCGCCTGTGGTTTTCCAGTTTGTGCCGGCGGAATGGCCAATGCTTCAGGTTCTACCTGAACATCAGGTAAAATATGAGCTTCAGAACCCGGGGGCTGTACATCGGGCCCTAAAATATCCACTTTAACAGGAACTGTTTCAGTGGGAGAAGTTTCAGCCTCCGTTACAGCGTCTGTTTCGGGGGAAGAACCGGCAGAAGTCTTATCAGAGGTCCCGGAAGAAGTTTCCGTTTCCTTCTTTTTATCTGAACCATTTGAAGGATCTGTCTGACCGCTATCCTGACCGGTTTGCGAACCGTTGTTTTCTTCGCCGTCGGGAAGCGTGCTTTCGGGTGAGAAGTCTCCGGAGGCATTTACAGTCAGTTCTTTGCCCTGATTATTGTCATAGATTCCTTTTCCGTATAAATAAGCATGTGTCACGCCAGCTACGAGCGCCAGGACAATCACTAATTTCAAGCCAAAGAGCAGAGTGCCCTTCATACGTTCATCGCGCATTTTTTTCTTTTGTGCTTTGCTGGGCGCCCGGGAGGAAGTTTTTGGTTTGGTACTGGGCTTCCTGCCTGGCGGCTTTTTATTTTTAGTATTTTCAGCCATTTTTAAATCTCCTGTGTGGGTAAATGTTTCCGTATCAAGTGTCTTCTATATGAAATTAGACGTATCAACTCCTGATTTAGTTTCAGTGTATTTACAAAAGCTTATTAAGTTTACCATAAAAGAAGAAAAAGTAACAGAACATTGGGAGTGAGAAATTAAGGAAATTTACTGCCGGACCGGCTGCCAGACCATTTTTCGTATCTGAAAACAGGGGAGGGGTGTGCGGAAATACGAAAAAATAAGAAAGGTGCTGTACAACTGAAAGCAGTTACGATAGACTTAAATTAAATGGAAAAAGGCTGCAGGACCTGTTTGAAAAATGGGTCCGGCTGTTTTTTGAAAATGACAGGAGGAACATATTATGGGACTTAATAAAGAAGACTTAGTAAAAGCAATCCGGCAGGGCCATACCTCCCTGGGAATCGAGCTGGGGTCCACACGCATTAAAGCGGTGCTGACCGGGCCGGATCATACCCCAATTGCATCAGGCAGCCATGACTGGGAAAACAGATATGAAAATCATATCTGGACTTATACTTTGGAAGATATCTGGAAGGGAATCCAGGACAGCTACAGCGCCATGGCCCGGGAAGTGATGGAATTGTATGAGACGCCGCTCACCACCATCGGCTCCATTGGTTTCAGCGCTATGATGCATGGATATATGGCGTTTGATAAAGAGGGCGGTTTGCTGGCGCCGTTCCGTACATGGAGAAATACCATAACAGAAGAAGCGTCTGTTAAACTGACGGAACTGTTTCGCTATCCAATTCCCCAGAGGTGGAGCATTGCCCACCTGTACCAGGCCATGTTAAACGGGGAAATGCATGTGGCGTCCATTCATTTTCAGACC
>JAGZXV010000019.1 GCA_018378255.1 Clostridiaceae bacterium
ATGGGGATATGACACCACAGATGACTACCAGTCCCTCAGGGTGTTTATGGCCAATATCAGGCGTAAAATCGAAGATGATACGACGAAGCCCAGATATATTCTTACGGAAGTAGGGGTGGGGTATCGGTTTGTGGATGAATGAAGTATTAGGCAAATCGGGAATTGCGTGAGGAAGTTACGCCGGAAAGCGGGACGAGGAGGCGAAGGCGGGGGCGGGCTTTTGGAACGGGCCGGGCTGGCCAGAATCCAACGGTGCCGGAAGGCGGCTTCCAACCGTAAGTTAAACTAAGGCCGCAGGGATGGAAAAAGACGGTCCGATGCCCATTCATGGTGAACTCTTTATGGACTTCACCGTTCAGTGGGCATCTCAGAAACTGATTTGGATTTCGGTTTCTGCCCGTCTTTTTCCATCCCTGCGGCCTAAGTTTAACTAGACGGTTTCCAGACGCCTTCCGGCACCGTTGGATTCCGGCCAGCCCGGCCCGTTCCAAAAGCCCGGCCCCGCCTTCGCCCCCTCGTCCCGCTTTCCGGCTGGTTTTCCCTGATTCTGGTAAAAGAAAAACTTTGAGACAAAAGACTATATTTTACTTGGGGTAATAGATAAATGTAATACATATCGTTGTTGGTGGGGATATTCTGATGTGTTAAATTCTCATTTTTAAGATAACAGTATTAAAAACGGGTTCTATGGACTGGCATCTATTTTTCTTTCATCATTAGATATTCTGTTATACCCTTTCTATAAAGGCTGGGCAGTATTCCTGTTTGATGGTAGCCGTTTCTTTCATAAAACTGTTTCGCTTCCGGATTGAAATCTGCGACAACCAAAAATATTTTGCTGGAATTGGTACAAATAACGTTTTCTAAGTAATCGAGCATTTTCTTGCCGATACCTTTGTTTCTGTATGCCTTTTTTACTGAAATCAGGTAAAGATAAGGAAAACTGTGGAAACACCCTTTCGGTATGTAATAGAAAAAGCCCGCATAATCATTTTTGATTAAAGCAATATAGAGCGTCCCCTGCCCCAGCATCCCCTTCTTCACGGCGTTACCCTCGCCAATCTGTTAACTAAAGATATTATTATCTATTTATTGCTTCACTACATTATCTTTCCATTTACCTGAAAAATAGAACCATACAATTAAAATCAAACTTCCCATGGATGCGATCGGCGCTCCCAGACCTACTCCCTGCAGGCCTAATCCCATAACCGATCCGAACAGGATGCTGGCTGGGACGCGCAGGGCAAGGGCGGACAGCACTGAGTTTATCAGAGAGAAGGTTGTGTGGCCGGATGCAATATACAGGCCGTTGATGGAGAAACACAGCGGCACGAATAAGTAATCAAAACTGAATGTGCGGAAATATTCCACTCCGCTGCGGATCATATCCGGGTTGTCATCGAAGAGTTCCAGGATCTGCTGGGGATAGATCTGGACGAGTACGAAAATCAGATAGCTGCATGCCACGGCGATGAGCGTTCCCACACGACAGGTCTTGATAGCCCGCCCCCATTCTCCGGCTCCGATGTTCTGGGCGCACATGGTGGCGATGGAACTGCCCATGGCTACGGCGGGCATGATGGCGAAACCGTTGAATTTGCTGACAACGCCTACGGCGGCCGACGCGTTGACGCCTCCTATGGTGTTGACCAGAGCTGTGATGATTAAAAAGGAAAAGCTGGTGATGCCGTTTTGAACAGCGGCAGGGAGACCGATTTTAATGATCAGTTCCATCTTTTCCTTATGGAATTTGAATGATGATGGCTTAAAGTCAAAGATGAATTTGTTTTTCACCATATAACCGATACATAAAAGCATGCTGAGGGCCTGAGAAATTACGGTGGCGACGGCAGCGCCCAAAGCGCCCATTTTAAATCCGGCGACCAGCAGAAGATCCAGGAAAATGTTGGTTACGCAGGCGATGAGCACAAAGTAGAAGGGACGTTTGCTGTCTCCCATACCCCTCATGACAGCGCTGAGCACATTGTAGCCGAAGATAAAAATGATTCCAATTACAGTGACAGTCAGATAACGGCTGGCTTCATCGAAAGATTCGGCCGGAGTTTTGATTAAAACCAGC
Source organism: Clostridiaceae bacterium (assembly GCA_018378255.1). Lineage (GTDB taxonomy): Bacteria > Bacillota > Clostridia > Lachnospirales > Lachnospiraceae > CHH4-2. Next base: position 2,084 of record JAGZXV010000019.1, read on the forward strand.
ACCTGGTTTTTCAATACCAGCATGACCAGTGTGATGACAATTGCGGCAGATATGAGCGTGCTCATCAGGGTGGCAATCGTTTCTTCCATATCCTGAGGCTTTTTGGCCCCCAGATACTGGGCGACTAAAACAGTACCGCCTGAACATAGGCCTACCACAATGTTGGTCAGAATAAACGTCACCTGCCCGCCGATATTGACGCCGGACATGCTGGCGGTTCCGCTGAAGTTGCCGACAATCAACATATCGGCTACATTGTAAAGCGATTGTATGATGCTGGAAACTAAGAATGGAAATGCGAACAGAACCAATTGGCGTACCACATTCCCTTTTGACAGATCATTTTCGAAGTGTCCCATAAAAACCTCCATTCCACCTGCTCGGACAGGCGTTTCTATTGTGTAAGTATTGACATGATGAATATGATACCATAGTATAGCGGTTACTTCAATCCTTAATTTCCTTTCCGGCTTTCTGCCCGGTATTTTTTTGACCTTCAGCCTTATATTAACAGTCTCTTTATACAGATCCCAAAGTGCCCTATAGAATCTTTATAAAATGCCATGGTAACATACGTGTATCAAAAAGGAGGAAATGAAAATGTTGATGATTATTGGAGCAGTAGTATTATTCCTGCTGGTTTATCTGATTGTTACCTTATTAAAGGGAGATCAGGCATGAGGAATAATCAGAAGAAGAAAATTCCGTATGAGAATGGCGCTGCCGGCGCCGGAATTAGGAGGTAACAGTCATGAACGTTATAATTCAAATGGTGATGTACTGTTTAATATTGATACTGCTTGCGGTACCGCTTGGCAGGTACATAGGAAAAGTAATGAATGGGGAAAAAGTTTTTTTATCAAAGCTGCTTGTTCCCGCAGAAAACGGCATTTATAAACTTCTTAAAATTAACCAAGAGGAAGAAATGAACTGGAAAAAATACGCGGTCTGTGCAGGAGCATTCAGCGTCATCAGCCTGGCTGTTCTGTGGCTGGTCCTTATGTTTCAGAATGTCCTGCCTCTGAATCCGGAAGGAATCAGCAATACATCCTGGCACCTGGGATTTAACACGGCTGCCAGTTTTATAACAAATACCAACTGGCAGGCATATTCCGGAGAATCGGCGCTCAGTTATTTTTCACAGATGATTGGCCTGAATGTCCAGAACTTTGTGTCCGCAGCGGTGGGAATTGCGGTTCTGTTCGCATTAATCCGGGGATTTGTCCGGGTAAAACAGCGGGGGCTGGGGAATTTTTATACAGATGTGACACGGGTTGTCCTCTATGTTTTAATCCCCCTTTCTCTGATCGTTTCCATCGTCATCATATCCCAGGGCGTTCCTCAGAGCTTTAAGCCCTATGATGAAGTGACGCTTTTAGAACCGGTGGAGGTGGAACAGGAAGACGGGACAACAGTGACCGTCACAAAACAGGTGATTCCCCTAGGACCGGCCGGAAGCCAGATTGCGATCAAACAGCTGGGAACAAATGGAGGCGGTTTTTACGGAGTTAACTCCGCCCACCCTTTTGAGAATCCCACTCCGCTGAGCAATGCATTTGAAATGATATCCATCCTGCTGATTCCGGCAGCTCTGTGCTTTACCTTTGGCCGGAATATTAAAGATAAACGTCAGGGATTTGCAATTTTTCTTGCAATGTTCCTGATGCTGGCGGCAGCCCTGGCAATTATCGGATTCAATGAACAAAACGGAACGCCTCAGATCGCTCAGGAGGGCGCCGTTTACATGGGAACCGACGGTCAGCCAGGAGGTAATATGGAAGGAAAAGAGACCAGATTTGGTATTGCGGGATCTGCCACATGGGCGGCATTTACCACTGCGGCCTCCAATGGTTCCGTCAATTCCATGCATGACAGCTACACGCCGGTCGGCGGACTGGTGACCATGCTTTTGATGCAGTTGGGCGAAGTCGTGTTCGGCGGCGTAGGCTGTGGTCTTTACGGAATGCTGGGATTTGCCATCATGACTGTTTTCATAGCCGGTCTGATGGTGGGGCGGACGCCTGAATACCTGGGCAAAAAAATAGAGCCATATGAAATGAAAATGGCAGTCATCGTCTGCCTGGCAACTCCGGTCGCCATCCTGGTGGGCAGCGGTATTGCAGCGGTTCTGCCAAGTACCGCAGACAGTTTAAATAACAATGGAGCCCATGGGCTTTCCGAAGTGCTTTATGCTTATTCATCGGCAGGAGGAAATAATGGTTCGGCATTTGCCGGATTCAATGCAAATACGCCGTTTCTCAATGTCAGCATCGGTTTGGTTATGCTGTTTGTGCGTTTTCTGCCCATGTTTGCCACGCTCGCAATTGCAGGAAGCATGGCAGCCAAGAAAAAAGTGGCGGTCAGCGAAGGCACGCTGCCGACCCACAATGCCATGTTCATCTTCCTGCTGATATTCATCGTTTTGCTGGTTGGGGCGCTCAGCTTTTTCCCGGCGCTGGCATTGGGACCGATTGCGGAATTTTTTGAAATGATAGGGTAAAAGCCATAGGAGGAAATATGCCATGAATGAAACGAAGAAAAATATATTTGCGGATAGGCAGATTATGGGGAGAGCGCTGAAAGATTCAGTTCTGAAGCTGAATCCCAAAGTGCAGATCCAGAATCCGGTAATGTTTTTGGTTTATGTATCAGCCATTTTAACCACCATACTATTCCTGTTTTCACTGGCAGGAATAAAAGATACGGGATCGGGCTTTATTCTGGGCGTTGCGGTGATCCTCTGGTTTACCGATCTGTTCGGAAATTTTGCGGAAGCCATCGCAGAAGGCAGGGGCAAAGCCCAGGCAGACGCCCTGAGAGCATCCAGAAAAGATGTGACAGCATCTAAAATCCCATCAAAGGATTGTAAAAGTGAGATTTATAAGGTTTCTTCAGCCAGCCTGAGGAAAGGTGATATTGTGCTGGTGACTGCCGGTGAACAGATTCCGGCAGACGGCGACGTGATTGACGGAGCCGCTTCTGTGGATGAAAGCGCCATAACCGGTGAATCCGCGCCGGTTATCAGGGAGAGCGGCGGCGACCGCAGTGCGGTGACAGGCGGAACTACGGTGATTTCCGACTGGCTGGTAATCAAAGTGACCAGCAACCCGGGGGAAAGTTTTATGGATCAGATGATTGCTATGGTAGAGGGGGCGTCCCGGAAGAAAACGCCGAATGAACTGGCGCTTCAGATCTTCTTAGTTGCCTTATCCATCATCTTTTTGCTGGTGACCGTTTCCCTGTATTCCTATTCCATCTTTTCGGCAGGGCAGAAAGGAATGGCCAATCCGACTTCAGTGACTTCACTGGTTGCCCTGTTTATCTGCCTGGCGCCAACCACCATTGGAGCGCTGCTGTCTTCCATCGGAATTGCGGGAATGAGCCGTCTGAACCAGGCCAATGTACTGGCTATGAGCGGAAGAGCGATTGAAGCGGCAGGTGATGTGGATATTTTGATGCTGGATAAAACCGGCACCATCACATTGGGAAACCGGCAGGCGGATGCATTCATACCGGTGGACGGCATTTCGGAACGGGAGCTGGCGGATGCCGCCCAGCTGTCTTCCCTGGCCGATGAGACGCCGGAAGGCCGCAGCATTGTGGTGATGGCTAAGGAGAGATTCAATCTGCGCGGCCGCAGTATGGAAGAACTGAAAGCGGAGTTTGTTCCGTTTACCGCTAAAACCAGAATGAGCGGAATCAATTGTCAGGGAATGGAGATCAGAAAAGGGGCGGCGGACGCTGTGAAGGAATACGTCACTGCCTGCGGCGGCAGTTTCAGCCAGGAATGTGAGGATACGGTAAAGCGTATTGCCAATCAGGGCGGAACTCCCCTGGTGGTTGCCAAAAATGGCAGGGCTTTGGGTGTGATTGAGTTAAAAGATATTGTAAAACAGGGCGTGAAGGAAAAATTTGCCGATCTGCGTAAAATGGGCATAAAGACCATAATGATAACCGGCGACAATCCTTTGACAGCGGCTTCCATCGCCGCAGAGGCCGGAGTGGATGATTTCCTGGCAGAGGCCACGCCGGAAGGCAAGCTGGATATGATCCGCCGGTTTCAGGCCCAGGGCCATTTGGTTGCTATGACAGGAGACGGCACCAACGATGCTCCGGCACTGGCGCAGGCAGATGTTGCGGTGGCCATGAATACGGGAACCCAGGCGGCTAAGGAAGCCGGAAATATGGTGGATCTGGATTCATCGCCTACCAAATTAATTGAAATTGTCAAGATAGGGAAACAGCTTTTGATGACCCGCGGTTCTCTTACAACCTTCAGCATTGCCAATGATGTGGCTAAATATTTTGCCATCATTCCCGCTCTGTTTATGGGACTTTATCCAGGGCTTGCGGCGCTCAATATCATGAAGCTTCACAGCGCCCAGAGCGCCATATTTTCAGCCATCATTTACAACGCGCTGATCATCATAGCCCTGATTCCGCTGGCTTTAAAGGGCGTGAAATACCGGGAAGTTCCGGCTGCTAAAATGCTGTCGGGCAACTTGTTGGTCTATGGTTTAGGCGGAATTGTCATACCGTTTATAGCGATTAAGGCCATTGATCTGATACTTACCGGAGCAGGATTTTTCTTATAAGACAGGATGCCGTATGGAAACGGCGGAACGGAGGAGACGATGAAAACTATAAAATCTGTGGTGCCCAGAGCATTTGGTTTCTTTTTGGTGCTGACAGTTATCTGCGGTGTGATTTATCCATTGGCAGTGACCGGAATTTCTAAAGTATTTTTTCAAAAGCAGGCGGAAGGTTCCATTATTGAAATTGACGGTGTAAAATACGGAAGCGGGCTGCTGGCCCAGGAATTTACTTCCGATACATATCTGTGGGGCCGGCCAATGAATAAGGACATTTCTACTTACACGGATGACGACGGCAATGTGCTGCTGTATGCAGGCGCATCCAATAAGAGCCCGGCAGGGGAAGAATTGGAAGAGATCATTGCAAACCGTGTGGAACACATAAAGGCCGCTCACCCGGAAAAAGCAGACCAGCCGGTGCCGTCGGATCTGGTTACCGTATCGGGAAGCGGGCTCGACCCGGAGATTTCACCGGCAGCGGCAGAATACCAGGTACAAAGGATATCTGAAGCCAGAGGAATATCGGAAGCGGATGTGAGAGCGGTAATTGAACAGTATACAAAAGGAAGGACACTGGGGATTTTCGGCGAACCGAGAGTTAATGTGCTGAAAGTGAATCTGGCTTTGGACGGTATTCTAAAAGGATAACAAAAAGGATAACAAAAGAAAGTTCCCAAAAAAGGCCGGGCCGAATCTGGAATTTGGCCCGCCAGCGCCGTGGCGGGAACGCCTTAGAATGGAGGAAAAATGGAAGACAGACCTGATCCCAACCGAATATTAGCCGAACATTTCCCCAAACGGCAGGACGATGGAAAAGGCAGATTAAAAATATTTTTTGGATATGCCGCCGGGGTTGGGAAGACCTATGCAATGTTGGAAGCCGCAAGAGATGATCTGGAAGCGGGCATCGATGTGGCGGCAGGCTATATCGAGCCTCATGAGAGGCCGGAAACTCTGGCTTTCATGGATGGGATAGAGCTTTTGACACCACGATACCTGGAATACCGGGGAATTCGGCTCAGGGAATTTGATTTAGATGCCGCATTGATCCGGAAACCGGAGATCCTGCTGGTAGATGAACTGGCCCATACCAACCCGGAAGGTTTCCGCCATTCCAAACGGTATCAGGATATTCAGGAGCTGCTGGATGCTGGAATCAATGTGTACACCACGGTAAATGTACAGCATTTGGAAAGCCTTCATGATATTGTGGCATCCATCACCCATGTCAGGGTAAAGGAACGGATACCGGACCGGGTATTTGACCAGGCAGACCAGGTGGAACTGATCGATATCGAGCCTGAAGAACTGATGAAACGTCTGGCGACCGGTAAGGTTTACCAAAAGGACCAGGCCGGCCGGGCTATGGGGAATTTTTTTACGCTGGAAAAATTGACCGCCTTGAGGGAAATCGCCCTCAGACGGACTGCCGACCATGTAAACCGGACCGTGAACCGGAAGAGAGAGGCGGCAGGAAAAGATTATTTTACCGCGGAGCACATTTTGGTCTGTGTATCTTCCGCTCCGTCCAATGAAAAGGTGATCAGGACCGCTGCGAGAATGTCGGATGCCTTTCACGGAGATCTCACCGCCATTGTGGTAAAAACAGAGAGTATGGAAGAAATGAGCGGTAAATTGAAGAAAGCGCTGGAAGAAAATATTGCATTGGCAAAGCAGTTTGGAGCCAATGCTATTACCGTGTATGGAGATGATATTGCGGAACAGATTGCCAGGTATGCGCGGCGCAGCGGGGTGTCAAAAATCGTAATCGGCAGAACGGTCAGAAAGCACAGCATGTTCTGCTTGAAGCAGACTCTGATCGACCGTTTGATAAAAGCGGTCCCCAATATGGATATCTATGTCATACCGGACAGCAGTGCGGTTAAGGATGAGAGAAAGAAACGGCCGGGATTTTTAATGGCAGGGCGGCAGAAGAATGCCCAGAAATGGCTGAGAACAGCCGGCATTCTGGCGGGAGCGGCAGCCTTTTTAGTGCTCATATATAATTTCTTTTTTGTAGAACCCAGATATTCATTTTTTTCATATGCAGCAGTTTATCCATTTACATTTGCGGCCATGACGGCCTGCGCTGTAATAACCAGTTCCATGGCGGCCAGGCTGAAAAAACAGGCAAAGATATCCGAAGAAGAATCCGGCCAGATGCAGGCGCTGATGAATATCAGCCACAGGCTGAAGCAGGCGGAAAATGATGCTGATAAATTTGAAATTCTGGGAATCCAGGCATCGGAACTTCTGCGCTGCCATGTGGTCATATACAGAGCTCTGCCAGACAGAAATGGTTTGGAAAAAGCAGGTGTCTATCCGTCTGGTGATAGAGCGGACAGTGAAGAACTGTTTGATAAAAGCGATGAAAAGGCTGTGGCTGAATGGGTCTGTAAGAATAAACATAAAGCCGGAAGAACCACAGACACACTTCCCGGCGCCCAGGCCAGATATATGCCGGTGGCAGGAACCGGTAAAGTTTATGGCGTTATCGGAATCGATTTAAGGAAAAAAGGAAGCATTGAACCGAATGACAAGAACATCCTGAACATTATGATAAGCGAGACAGTATCCGCTCTCAAAACGGATTAATTCTCTTTATAGTATGTTTACACCATTACAAAGGTCCCATATAGAATCTTTACTGAAAAAGGTAGTATGATTAAATCAGAAAGAGAGAGGAAGAAGGGATCAGTTATGGCAGCAAAAATCTTATTATTCGTAGAAACACCGCTCGAACGCCTGTTAAAAAAACATCCGCTGCTGCTCATGATCATCATGCAGATCATCACGGCTTTATCCATGCTCATTATAGTTTCAGGCATTGCATTGACCGGATGCGGAGTGATTTATGTTTTTTATAAGTTAATTGGGATTATGTAAAATGATTTTCAATAGATATCCATGATCAAAGATAAAATTAGATATACCTTTTCACCCTCAAGATTTCCCCCCTCTATTTCAAGTTCCATTTACAGAGCCGGAGAAAACCAGCTGGAAAGCGGCGAGATGGCGGGGCCGGGAGGCCCTCGTGGAGGCGGAACGGCGGCAGGGTTCATGGGCGGATGGAATTCGTATGGAACCCCTTAGAAGTACTTGGCCCGCAAGGGCGGAAAAAGGCAGGCAGAAACTGACAACCGAATCAGTTTCTGAGGTGCCCCTTGAGTGGTAAAGTCATCAGGAGTTTACCACGAATGGGCACCGGCCTGCCTTTTTCCGTCTTTGCAGGCCGTAGTACTTCTTAGGGGCGAATCCCGAATTCCATCCGCCCATGAACCCTGCCGCCGTTCCGCCTCCACGAGGGCCTCCCGGCCCCGCTATCTCACCGCTTTCCAGCGTATCCTTTGGTCCGCCCCTCGTCAATGCCATCTCTTTTTATTTTACAATTTCATAATTTACCGAGATTCTGGCCTCGACTCCGATTTGACCCGGTTCTACCGCAATTGCCGCCGCCGTATCCATAACAGCTCCAGCTGTTGCCGCAGTCCTTTGGTATCCGTTATAACGCGCCTGCTGGCTGGACGAATATTCTTCCACATGAACAACGCTTCCGAGGGCAGCGCCGCCCGCTTCGGCAATCGCCTGGGCCTTTTGTTTAGCAGATTCCATGGCCTTCTTTAAAGCTTCCTGATAGCTGGCATCGTAATTGCTGGAAAGATAATCTACGGACTGAATTCGGTTGATTCCTGCCTCGACACAGCTTGTAATCAGTGTTCCGGCCATGTCGATTGGGATATCGGAGACAGTGATGTTGGTGTTCATCTCATATCCGGTGATGTCCTTACCTGTATTCCAGTCATAAACAGGCTCCAAACCATAGTTGGAGGTCTGGATAGAAGTCTTTTCCACACCGGCGGATTCCAGAACTTTAAGGGCATTTTCCAAATCCTTTTTATTCTGGTCCTGACAGCTTTTAGCGTCCGCTGCCTGGGTATAGACAGCTAATGTGATCTCGGCTATGTCGGGAACCACCTTTACTGTTTCGGTACTTTGTACCGTTATCACCTGATTTTCTGTATTCTGGACCTTAATGGTGCCCGGAATAGCCGCCTGGCTGCAGGCCGACAGAGCGATTGCGCCGGCTGCGATAACAGCGGCAAATGTACTTCGTTTTGTAATTTGATTCATAATACATACCTCCTTTACAGTATCTATTGTAACGGAAAATGCTGGAAGATGTATTTCTTTTCCCTTAATAATCCATAGCTAATTATTTACGGAACTGTGACGGAAAACAAAGGCAGCCGTCACAGCATCAATATACAAAAGCGGAATACACATCTAAAAATCCGCCGCATCCCACCTTTCCATCCAGAAGATCCGATTTTCTGGAGGAGGCCAGCAGAACATTCTTTAAATCGGCCAGGCTGAGGTCTAAACGATAGGAATAGAGCATGGCCGCGGCGCCTGTGACCATGGGCGCTGCCATTGAAGTGCCGCTCATAAATTCATAGCTGTTTTCCGGCGTGGTGCTGACGATATAGGTGCCTGGAGCGGCAATGTCCACAGAGCCGGGTCCATAGTTGGAACTGGTATCTAAACTTCCGTCAAACAGCAGATTGCCTACGGAGATGATGTTGTCTGAAGAAAATGAAGCCGGATAAACCGGATTCTGGTCTATATTGTAGCCGATTCCCATAGCGTCTCCATTCCCGGCTGCCACGATAAAAAGCATGGGGGAATTTTGGATAACCTGAGCCAGTTCTTCATTATATTTTGAGGAACCGAAGCTGAGGTTGCAGATGGAAGCGCCGTTTGCTTCCGCGTAATGTATGGCTTCGATCACCGATGCAGGATTTCCCGCCCCGTCATTCCCTCCCAGCGCTTTTAAAGACATGATTTTAACATGGGTATTGTCTGCGATTCCGGCAATACCGCCATTGTTTCTGCCTGCGGCTATTGTTCCTGCGGCATGGGTGCCGTGGGTGTCTTCTTTTCCATTATAAATGATGTTGTTGTTGCTGTAAAAATTCCATCCGTTGACATCGTCGATATAACCATTGCCGTCATTGTCAATTCCGTCACCGGGGATTTCCCCTTGATTTACCCACATGGAACCTTGAAGGTCCGGGTGCCCGGTATCAATGCCGGTATCGATCACTGCAACGGTCACATCCCGCTTGGACTGGGCTTTTTCATAAAGATCCCAGGCAGGGCGGATATTGATATCAATTCCTGCGGCTGCCTTGGTTTTCCGCATCTCAATGGCGTCGGGGCCCACTGGATTGGGGATGCTTATTGAATTGTCACCGGTGATAGCCCGGTACATCTCAGTGGCATATTTAAAATTATCGATCAGTTCAATCATCTGGAATTCCCCATCATTTTTGAGTCCCCACTGATAGGTGGCATAAGAATCTCCGGGGGAGAGGTTTACCAGTCCCGGCCCCACGGCAAATGAACGGAGTTCTGATCCGCTTTGAGGGGCAGCTTCGGCCTTAAACTGATGGAATAAATCTTCAGAACCAGGCGATGAAAATGAAGCCGCCGGATATGAAGCCGCAGAATGCAGAACTGCGGACAGCGGGGGCGCAGCAATTGTAAAGGCCGCAAAAGCGGCTAATATTGTTTTTGTCATTATCTAACCTCCTGATTTTCCAGGGTGTGCCGGCTATGGAAATAAATGTTTCACTCACCCTGGTAGTTTACCAGGCAGATTTGAAAAATATGTGAACTTTTATACATTGATAAGTTTGGGAATCAGTTCTGCCAGGGCAGTAGCCAGCTCCCGATGGCCTTTTTCTGTCAGATGGATATAATCGATGGGGCTGATTTCGCTGACGATTTCATTGGCATCCAGGTAATGGCAGTTCATCAGTTCAGCAACTTTTTTAAATTCTTCGGAAAGCATTTGGGCTTTTTCAGAACATTCCCTTCCCATAGTCTGCAGAACCGGCTTGGTTTCATAGCGTTTATCGATGCTTTTAGGCGTGATTACCAGTATATTTGGAGTATTTTTAGCCCAGCAGTCTTCTGTGGCCTGTGCTTTGGCGATCAGCCGTTTCAGTCCCATGGCGATACAGGCGGCCGAACTGCCAAATCGTTCTTTTGTATCATTGGTGCCCAGCATGATGATCAGAAGTTTAACCGGCGCATGGCTTTTAAGGCAGGGATGGATATAATTCAGACCGCACATCCCTTCCCGGACCGGGTCTTCAAAACTGGTGGTTCTGCCGTTCAATCCCTCTTCAATGACCAGATATTCGTCACCAAGGTCTTTGGCAAGCAGTCTGGTCCAGCGGGTGTTTTCGTCAAAACGTTTTTGGTTATCGGCGCAAAAACCGTGGGTGTTGGAATCACCGAAACATACGATGTGTTTTAGCATAGTGTCCATTTCTCCTTTTCATATATAAAAATTAATGTAACAGATCAGATCAAATAGTGGAATAGCTGAAAGAGCCTGGAGGTAATGAAAAACAGGATTTGTTTCATTTTGGGAACCTCTTTCACCTTTCCTGCATCTTCCGCCGCTGCGGTTCCGTCAGGAGCCAGTTTTGCCGCATCTTCCTGCAAGGCCAGAATATGGCCTTCCAGCTGTTTGCTGAACTCTTCACCGTGGATTACTAGCATGGTTTCCGTATCCACATAGGTGCTTCTCATATCCAGGTTATAAGAACCGATCAAAGAGAGATTGCGGTCGATCAGCATGGATTTTCCATGGGAAGAGTGGTCCCCATTGTATTCGTAAACTGTGACCCCTGTGTCCAGGATCTTACTTTTGTTATGTATATAATCGGAAGAAGCCATGAAATTATCGCCTACGGCAACGGAGTTTATCATCATTTTAAAATCAGGAACCGTTTTGGCCGTTTCCGCCATACCGTCGTACATGTCCTGGCTGAATACTGCATAAGGGGTGTGAAGATAAACCCGTTCGTCTGCCTGTTTCATCAGTTCCTCGAGCTGATACCAGATCCAGGGTTCCTTTCCCATGATATGGGTGGGGTTCCAGATCAGCGTCGCCTTTTTAATGGGGATCGTGGAGGCTGTATAGTCAAACCCGGGGGCTGTCAGTTCCGGGATTCGGGCCGCGAGGGCGAGATAATGATCCCTTAATTCGGATTCCGCTGCCGGTATTTTCTTTTTCATCGATTTTGAGGGCTGTTCGAAGACTGTTTTACAGTATTTGGAATTCCACATATCCTGGAAATACGCGTCGGTCTGCCAGACGGCGCTGGATTTATCTCCCTCATCTAAATAGGCGGTATTATAGATGAGAACATCCCTGTCATAGCTGAGATTTTCCAGATTATATTCCCCCAGAAAATAATCAAATGTATTTCTTCCGCCCATCAAAAGCAGTTTGTCATCGACCAGCACATATTTATCATGCATGCGCCCATGAATAGTCCAGGGCTTGAGCAGATTTGGTGTATTATAGAATTTAATTTCAATATCGGGATGGGCGCCCAACGCATAGAAAATGGGCTTATTATTCATATGAAGGCTTCCGTACATCCCGTCCACAAGGATCTGGACCTTGACACCCCGGTCCGCAGCCTCTAAAATAGAGGAAAAAATATCATTGCAGCTCTGCCCCGTCCGTATGTCAAATGTGGACAGCACAATCCGCTCCTTGGCCTGATGAATCATCTGGATTCTGGCATTTAAAGCGTCCGTACTGCTTTCAACCACCGCAGCCCGGTCGACGCTGTCTGCGTCTGTGTTATTATAAAAATGGGCGGTATCAAAAGTGGAACGGAAAGAATCGCCAGTCTGTTTTGGATGTATAAATGGGATCAGACATCCCAAAATAATATAAACTAAAAATACGGCAGCCGCCAGTAAAAGGTGCTTTGCCCGGAACTTAAACATTGCCCCAGATCCTTTCTCTCTGTAAATTGTCGGGTTATTCCATATGAAAGATGTTTATGGATAATAAAAGTCCGTTTGATTGGATTCTGTTTTACAGTGTATCACATTTTCTATTATATTTCAAAATTTCATAATTTTGTCATCGGAAATTAATAGCAGTTTTAGTGGGCAAGTGTTATACTAAGTATGATACGTGAGCGTGTGTGGCTGAAAAATCTTTTCATGACCTGTACGTTCTATGGAAATTTATAAAAAAGGAAAATAAATTATGAAATGGTTAAAAAGAAAATATAGATTCTCCCACGTTTTTATGGCTGCTTTGTTCACTTCAGTGGTGGTGAGCTTAACTGCCTGCCAGGGCTCTAAACAGGCGGGAAGTTCACAGAATATGGAAACAACCGCGGCGGCGGAATCCGTACCGATGGAAGTTGTGGAAGAGGCTTTAACAGAGAAAAAAGCTGAGGAAGCAGAAGGCTGCGGCATTTTGAGAGGAACTGTAATCGACGGTTCCGACTATTCGGAATCCATCACAATAAGGACTGATAACGGCAGTGATTATAATGTTTTAACTACCAGCGTGCCTTTAGAGGAGATCACAACGATCAAACCGGGGCAGAAAGTTGCCATCGCGTACTGCGGAACCCTGCAGGAAGAGGATCTTCAGGGGGTGCAGTTGATTGTAACCCTGAACCCACAGGTACAGTATGAGGTGAAAACGGTTACCGGAGTTACCGTAACCAATATGATGAGCACATTTACCGTCAAAGATGGGGATGGACAGGAGATATCTTTCATGAAGGATAACTGCAGTATAGAAGATAACTCCCTCAGTAAAGACAGTGGAGATCATATAAAGGTGGTATACGTGACTTCCATGGATACGGAGATTAACTATCCGCTGAAGATAGTTAAGGCGGAGTGATTTTCCGGCTGAATCGGCACGTTTTTTGCTGCCGCTTAAGAAGTAAGTGATAAAAGAATAAAAATGGCTCTCTGACATCAATTGCCAGGAGCCATTTTTTAGGTTCATGAAGTTATGTATTAAACCTTAGATTTCATTCACCTTTCTCTTAACATAGGTGGTGTGGAGCAGATGGTGTGCTCTTTCACTGCCCGGTTTGCCAAGATAGGTGGAATATAATTCCTTAATAGCCGGATTCTCATGTGATTTTCTGATCGGGTTATTCTTATCAGAATCGTAGAGAACCTGAGCGCGGAGCGCCCGTACATCTACCGTATTGCGCACATAGCCAGGCTGCTGTGGCTGTCCGCCGCCGTTGATACATCCGCCCGGACATCCCATGATCTCGATGAAATGATAATCTGCTTCACCGGATTTCACTTTATTCAGCAGTTCTCTTGCATTGCCAAGACCGGATGCGACCGCAACTTTTACGTCCAGTCCTGCCACATTGTAAGATGCTTCTTTGATGCCTTCCATGCCGCGGACATCGGTGAAGTCCAGATTGGCCAGTTCTTCCCCGGTCAATGTCTCAACAGCAGTTCTAAGAGCCGCTTCCATAACACCGCCGGTAGCGCCGAAGATTACGGCAGCGCCTGTTCCCAGTCCAAGAGGCGCGTCAAATTCTTCATCCGGAAGAGTCTGGAACTTAATGCCCATGCGTTTGATCATGCGCGCTAACTCTCTGGTTGTCAGGGAGTAATCCACATCAGGCACTCCGTTAGCAGCCTGATCCGGTCTTTGTACTTCGAATTTCTTAGCAGTACAAGGCATGATGGATACGGATACAATATCAGCAGGTTTGATTCCTGATTTTTCAGCATAATAGGATTTAGCAATAGCGCCGAACATCTGCTGCGGTGATTTACAGCTGGACAGGTTTTCTGTCATATCCGGGAAATAATGCTCGCAGTATTTGATCCAACCTGGGGAACAGGAAGTGATCATCGGGAGTACTCCGCCGTTCTGCACTCTGTCCAGGAATTCGGTCGCTTCTTCCATAATGGTAAGATCAGCGCTGAAGTTTGTATCAAATACTTTATCAAAGCCAAGTCTTCTCAGGGCAGCAGCCATCTTGCCTTCCACATTGGTTCCGATCGGATAACCGAATTCTTCACCCAGTCCGGCACGGACAGCAGGAGCGGTCTGAACGATCACGTGTTTTGACGGATCCGCAATAGCGGCCAGAACATCGTCGATGCTTTCTTTTTCATGCAATGCGCCTGTGGGGCAGACTGCGATACACTGTCCGCAGGAAACACAGCTTGTTTCACCAAGGCCCATTTCGAATGCGGAACCGATTATGGTTGCAAAACCACGCTGGTTGGCTCCGATTACGCCGATGCCCTGAACTTTTTCACAGACAGCGGTACAGCGTCTGCAAAGGATACATTTGCTGTTGTCACGGATCATATGTACTGCGCTGTCGTCAATACAGGAAGGGGTTTTGGTGCCTTCGTAGTATTCTTCATCCTCAACACCCAGTTCTCTGGCCAGCTGCTGAAGTTCACAGTTTCCGCTTCTCACACAGGAAAGACATTTTCTTTCATGGTTTGATAAGATTAATTGCAGGGTTTTGCGTCTGGAATCCAATACTTTTGGAGTATTGGTCCATACTTCCATGCCTTCATTGATTGGGTATACACAGGAAGCCACTAAACTTCTTGCGCCCTTTACTTCAACCACACAGATACGGCATGCGCCGATTTCATTGATCTCCTTTAAGAAACACAGGGTAGGGATCTCAATGTGAGCTAATCTGGCTGCTTCGAGAATGGTTGAACCCTTTGGAGCGCTGACTTCTAAGCCGTTAATTTTAATTGTAATATTCTCCATCCTGATTCTCCTCCATTACTGTTTGTAGATTGCGCCAAATTTACATTTCTCCATACATGCACCGCACTTGATACATTTCTCCGTATCAATAACGTGAGCCTGTTTAACAGAGCCAATAATAGCGCCATTCGGACAAGTTCTAGCACATAAGGTACATCCTTTACACTTGGCAGGATCGATATGGTAAGACAGAAGAGACTTACATACGCCTGCAGGACATCTCTTTTCTAAGATATGTGCTTCATATTCGTCGCGGAAGAATCTCAGTGTGGAAAGTACCGGGTTAGGAGCTGTCTGTCCAAGACCGCACAATGAGTTCTCTTTTATGTAGTAACAGAGCGCTTCCAGTTTGTCCAGATCATCCATGGTAGCTTCGCCCTTGGTGATCTTTGTAAGAAGCTCTAACATACGTCTGGTTCCGATCCGGCATGGAGTACACTTGCCGCAGGATTCTTCAACTGTGAATTCCAGGAAGAATTTAGCGATGTCAACCATACAGTCGTCTTCATCCAGAACGATCAGGCCGCCGGAACCCATCATGGAGCCGATTGCCAGCAGGTTGTCATAGTCGATCGGAATATCAAAATGCTCAGCCGGGATACATCCGCCGGAAGGTCCGCCTGTCTGAGCCGCTTTAAATTTCTTGCCGTTGGGGATTCCGCCGCCGATCTCTTCGATGATCTCGCGGAGAGTGGTTCCCATAGGAACTTCAACAAGTCCGGTGTTGTGGATCTTGCCGCCCAATGCGAATACCTTGGTTCCTTTTGATTTTTCCGTACCCATGGAAGCAAACCATTCCGGTCCGTTTAAAATGATCTGAGGAACGTTGGCATAGGTTTCAACGTTATTTAAAATGGTCGGTTTACCAAATAAACCTTTCTGTGCCGGGAACGGAGGACGGCATCTTGGTTCGCCTCTGTTTCCTTCGATGGAAACCATAAGAGCGGTTTCCTCGCCGCATACGAACGCTCCTGCGCCGAGGCGGAGGTCGATGTTGAAGGAGAATCCGGAACCGAAGATATCATCTCCTAAGAGTTCCATCTCTCTGGCCTGCGCGATTGCGATTTTCAAACGCTCAACAGCGATAGGATATTCGGCACGCACGTAGATATAACCCTGGGAAGCGCCGATGGCATAACCTGCGATAGTCATAGCTTCCAAAAGGGCATGAGGATCGCCTTCCAATACGGAACGGTCCATAAATGCGCCCGGGTCGCCTTCGTCGGCGTTACAGCAGACATACTTCTGATCTGCGTCATTGCCGCGAGCCAGTTTCCATTTTAAACCGGTGGGGAATCCGGCGCCGCCTCTTCCTCTTAAACCGCTGTCTAAAATAGTCTGGATTACTTCATCCGGGGTCATCTCCGTTAAAACTTTACCGAGGGCCGCATAACCGCCGGTACCGATGTACTCTTCGATCACTTCCGGGTTGATAACACCACAGTTTCTCAGTGCGATTCTGTGCTGTTTCTTATAGAAATCGGTGTCAGCTAATGCTTTGACGCCGGTAGGGGTTACTGTTTCGTTGTAAAGAAGCCTTGTAACAACACGGCCCTTTAATAAATGTTCGGATACAATCTCCGGAATGTCTTCCACTTTTACCATGGAGTAAAAGCTTGCGTCCGGATATACAATCATAATTGGTCCTAATGCGCAGAGCCCGTGACAGCCTGTCTGTACTACGGAAACCTCATCGGCTAATCCGTTTTTCTCAATCTCTGCTTTTAATGCTTCCATAATCTGCTGGCTTCCGGAAGAAGTACATCCTGTTCCGCCGCAGACTAATACGTGTGAACGATACATCTGGCTTCCTCCTATTATTTAAGATCTGCAGAATTCAGTGTGTAAGCCTCAACTACATGGCCACCGATCAGGTGTCTTTCTACAACTTCTGCCGCTTTATCAGGTGTCATCTTAATATATGTAATCTTTTCTTTACCTGGCTCCATCACCTCTACGATAGGTTCATACTGGCATAAGCCGATGCATCCTGTCTGGGTAACGGATATCTTGTCGGTCAGGCCCTTTTCCTGAACCAGTGTGGATAATGTGGTGAGAACCGGTCTCGCGCCGCTGGCGATCCCGCAGGTAGCCATGCCGACCACCACCCGTGTGTGGCTGTGATCTTCTGCACGAAGACCTACCTGGCCCTGCATTTTCTCTCGAATTGCTCTTAATTCTTCAAGACTTTTCATGTTTGCCTCCATTCTTCCTATGGGCTGCGTGTGAATAAGCCGCCGCATAGCATCAAAAGAGCAGTGCTCAATAGATAGCACCACCGTCAGTGTCTGTTTTGTTTTCCTTCAGGTATTCCATAATATAGTCTGAAATCTCCGGCGTATGAAACGGAACATCCCCAAGGATTTCACGGAACTCTCTGGTATCTAAACGGAAGGATTTATCATTATAACGGTAAATATAGATGAAATCCGTGTCCGGGTGATATACAACCAGGGTATGTATGGTGCTGGAAATATCTCCGAGCGGCATACGGTCAATATGAGAAAGTACGAAAACTGCGGTCACAGTCGTCCCTATGCCCACCTGGGAGTCTATGGTAAAGCTCCCGCCGGTGCTTTCCGCCGCGTACTTAAAAAATGGTACGCCAAGCCCCACCTTTCTGGTGGTTCTGCTTGTGAAAAAAGGATCTGTAACCCTTGCGACTTGTTCGGGAGTCATCCCGCATCCGTCATCCGAGATGGTGACGGTCAGCCTGTCGGCTGAAAAGTCGGCTGCTACCGTGATTGTAACCAGTGAAGCGCCTGCCCGTGTGGAATTTTCTGCTACGTCCAATATATTTAATGAAATTTCAGTCATCATAGGCTTAATATTTTGCTAAAATACCCGGAATATCGTCTACGGTCAAACGTCCGTAAACTTCGTCGTTGATCATCATAACGGGAGCCAGTCCGCAAGCGCCTACGCAGCGGCATGAATCCAGTGAAAACTTACCATCAGGGGTACACTCTCCGTTGGTGATTCCTAAAAGTTCCTCCAGTTTAGCGAAGATATCTCCGGAACCCTTAACGTAACAAGCGGTACCTAAACAAACGGAAATCTGATATTTTCCTTTTGGCTGAAGAGCAAACTGTGAATAGAAGGTTGCTACTCCGTAAATCTTTTCTAGCGGGATACCCATCTCATCGGAAATCATGGTCTGTACTTCTATAGGAAGGTAACCGTAAATATCCTGTGCCTGTTGCATGATCGGCATAAGAGCACCCTGTGTGTCTTTGAGCTCAGCAATCACCTTTTTAAGCGCTGCTTCCTGCTCTGCGGTTCCCGTAAATGGAACGCCCTCTTTTTTGCAAGCCATCTTAAAACCTCCTTGTGTATTATGTGCAATGTACCTAGTATTTTAGCATGTATATGAGAAAAAATCTATATATAAAACGGAAAATGTGAAAAAAATAACGTGGATTAGTGTTGATAATTAATAAAACCGATGATATCCTAGGGTTATAGTTAATGTTATATGCATAAATCAATAGAACCAAGCTGCAAAAAATGTGTGTTACGGGCAGCAGAATGAGAGGTTGATATGACAGTTAAGGATGTACAAAATGTATTGGGCGCACGGGTTGTGGTGGGAGAAGAGCACTTGGACCGGGAAGTGAAGAGTGCCTGCGGTTCCGACATGATGAGCGATGTTCTGGCATTTTCCAAGGACCATTCCGTATTGCTGACCGGTCTTTGCAATCCTCAGGTGATCAGAACCGCTGAGATGTTAGACATTGTCTGCATCATATTTGTGAGAGGCAAAAAGCCGGATGAGACGATTTTGAAGATGGCAAAAGAGCGTGATCTCATAGTGCTTGAAACAGGGCACCGGATGTTTTCCGCCTGTGGAATGCTGTATCAGGCCGGATTACATGGAGGTGCGATTTAATGGACGATAAGATTACATTAACCTACCCCATTTCACCAGATGATTTTACCAGGGCAGGAGAGGCCAGCAGCGATGTAAAACGGAAGCTGAAGCAGATGGGAGTCAGCCCGGAAGCCATACGGAAAGTGGCTATAGCCATGTATGAAGGCGAGATCAATATGGTGATACACGCCAAGGGAGGCGAAATCACAGTGGAAATCACGCCGGAGAAAATTCTGATGATTTTAGATGATGTGGGTCCCGGCATCCCGGACGTGGATATGGCTATGCAGGCCGGATATTCCACCGCGCCGGATGAAGTGCGTTCTTTGGGATTTGGCGCCGGAATGGGGCTTCCCAATATGAAAAAATATTCAGATGAGATGGAAATTGAGACGGAATTGGGTGTGGGAACCAAGATTACGATGACGGTGAATATCTGACTGGAAACCGGGACAGATATTCAGCGGAAGAGATCCAACTGAAAATAACGGCAGAAATTTAGCTGCTGATAACAGCAAATATGTAAAGGAGGTTCCGTTATGGATAAGTTTTATCATTCGGTCCGGCTGGACCCGGAACTCTGCATGGGGTGCATTAACTGCATTAAACGCTGCCCTACGGAAGCGATCAGGGTGCGTAATGGAAAGGCACTGATTAACGGCAAGTTTTGTATTGACTGCGGAGAATGCATCCGCGTTTGTCCGCATCACGCAAAACATGCCACTTATGATAAATTGGATGTGATCAAACAGTACAAATACACGGTGGCCCTGCCTGCCCCGTCATTATACAGCCAGTTTAATAATTTAGATGACGTGAATATTGTTCTGAATGCCCTTTTGATGATGGGTTTTGACGATGTGTTTGAAGTGGGGGCGGCAGCGGAACTGGTTTCCGAGGCCACCAGGGAATATTTGTCGGAGCACGAAGACCAGCAGCCGATTATCAGTACGGCCTGCTCCTCAG
Source organism: Clostridiaceae bacterium (assembly GCA_018378255.1). Classification (GTDB taxonomy): domain Bacteria; phylum Bacillota; class Clostridia; order Lachnospirales; family Lachnospiraceae; genus CHH4-2. Next base: position 22,131 of record JAGZXV010000019.1, read on the forward strand.
TGGTCCGGTTAATCAGGGTGCGGTTCCCCAATTTAATTCCTCATCTGCTGCCTTTGAACCCGCCCGTTGAGGTGGCGGCCTGTCTGGCGGCGGAGCAGGCTGTTAAGAAAACCGGCCTTCCCAGAGAAGACATTGGAATTATATTTATTTCGCCCTGTCCGTCCAAGGTGACTTACGTGAAATCACCTTTGGGAACGGAAAAGAGCCAGGTAGATAAGGTGCTGGCCATTAAGGATGTCTATCCTCAGCTTTTGTCCCGCATGAAAGCGGTGGGAACGGATGTCCCGGAGATCGGCACATCAGGGAAAATCGGCGTCAGCTGGGGTAGAAGCGGCGGGGAAGCCAGCGGTTTGTTCACTGAAAACTATCTGGCAGCGGACGGGATTGAGAATGTAATCCGGGTGCTGGAGGATCTGGAGGACCAGAAATTTACAAATCTTAAATTCGTGGAATTGAACGCCTGCAACGGCGGCTGTGTAGGCGGCGTGCTGACCGTTGAAAATCCTTACGTTGCAGAGGTGAAATTAAAGCGGCTGCGCAAATATATGCCGGTGGCCCGAAGCCATATGGAACACGATGCCGAACCCTATATCCCGTGGACAACCGGGGTTAAATTTGAACCCGTATTCAACCTGGGAAATAACATGATGGAAAGCTTTTCAAGGTTAAATCAGGTAGAGCGTCTCTGTAAGCGCCTACCAGGTCTGGACTGCGGTTCCTGCGGCGCGCCTACCTGTAAGGCCCTGGCGGAAGATATTGTGAGGGGAGAGGCCAGTGAGAGGGACTGCGTTTATTATCTGAGGGATAATTTGCATAAACTTTCCGAGGAAGTCAGCATTCTGGCGGAAGATCTGGCATCCGGTGATAAAGGCGGGGATGAAACCCTGGCCATCCTGAAGGAATACATACAGAGGATTTCCGATGAAATGTCGCTGCTGGATACGAAGATGTCGGTAGAGGAGAAGGAATAGGACAGAAAGGGCAGAACAGGCGAGGGTCAAAACTCTGGCAGAAATGAGGATTATATGACAGTAAAAGAATTGATAGACCATAATATATTTGAAGTTGTGAACATTGGAGATGGGACAGAGCGGAGCATTACAAAGCCATTTTGCTGTGATCTGTTGAGCGTTGCCATGGGGAAGGCTCCGGAAGGATGCGCCTGGGTGACGGTTATGGGGAATATGAATACGCTGGCAGTGGCTTCTCTGGCCGACGCTGCTGCGGTAATTATGGCGGAAGGAGCTGTGCTGGACGAAACAGCGCTAAAAAAAGCCGTAGAGCAGGAGATCACGGTGCTGAAAACGGATCTTCCCATCTTTGACGCTGCGCTGGCCGTATACCAGCTGATGAATGATTAATTTATCTTACGACCTTCATATTCATTCCTGCCTTTCCCCTTGCGGGGATGATGATATGACGCCGGCCAACATTGTGGGAATGGCGGCGATAAAGGGTTTAGACGTGATCGCTCTGACGGATCACAATTCCTGTAAAAACTGCCCCGCCGTCATGAAGTTTGCCAGGGAATACGGGGTGCTGGCCATTCCCGGGATGGAGATCAACACCTCGGAAGAGGTGCACGCGGTCTGCCTGTTTGCGGACTTGGATTCCGCCCTCAGGTTTGATTCGTATGTCTATGAACGGCTCCTTCCCTTTCCTAATAAAGAGGAAGTATTTGGGAAACAGCAGATTTACGGGCTGGACGACCAGTGTGTGGGGACAGAGCCGCTGCTTTTGATAAACAGTGTGGATATATCATTTGATGATCTGTGGGAACTGGTGCGCTCTTACGGCGGTGTGATGTTCCCGGCACATATTGACAAGACGGCCAACAGCCTGATCAGCAATCTGGGCTTTGTTCCCCCAGACAGTAAGTTTAAAACGGCGGAAGTGAAGGACTTGAAAAAGCTGCATGAGCTGAGGAAAAATAATCCTTATCTGGAAAGCTGCAGAATTATCAGCAATTCGGATGCACATTATCTGGAACACATCAATGAACCGGTTTTAACGGTTGGAGTGGAGGAGAGGAGCATTGCCGGGGTGCTGAAGGCGCTGGGCAGCGAGTGAAATAAGATATTTAAAATATGACAGAGTATAGCCCGGAAGCCTGCTCTGTCTTATTTTTTTGCCTTAAAAACATCAGAATTGATTGAAATAAAGATATCGTACAAGAAATTTTGAGCTTTCAATAGTAAAATGGTGTCAGCGCGCCAATCTGCCAACACAAATGGAAAAGGTGGAATAGGAATCAATGCAGTTTCCGCCTTCTTTGGCGCAATAAAGCTTTAAAATGGAGGAAAATGATGGAATTACAAAATGAAAAATGCGTCATGATTATCGATGAAAATCTGCCTTTAGGGATTATTGCAAATACTGCCGCAATCATGGGAATCACTCTGGGGAAAAAGATGCCGGGTGTGGTGGGAGACGATGTCAGGGATAAGGACGGAAATGAGCATTTGGGCATTGTAGCACTTCCGGTGCCCATTTTAAAAGGAACAGCCGGATTGATAAGAGAAATCCGCGAAAAATTATATGAACCGGCTTACTCAGACCTGATGGTAGTAGATTTTTCGGAACTGGCTCAGGGATGCAACGTATATGAAGAATTTATGGATAAAATGCAGTTAACAGATGAACAGGAACTTAAGTATCTGGGCGTTGCGATTTGCGGGGCTAAGAAAAAGGTCAATAAACTGACAGGAAGCATGCCGCTGTTGAGATGACGGCATGCCTCCGAAAAAGGATAACATGATTGTTTTATAGATTTACCTGAGTATCATGAAGCTTTTGGATCTCAGGATTCCGATTAAAATTTAGCCACCTTTATCCTGTTAATTCCCGGCACAATTCCCTCAAACGGGCCAACCGTCATCTTTCCTGCCGGCCGGTTATTGCCGAAGAAATCCTGTTCAATACATAACGGCGTGCCGTCCGGCTGTTCAAACGGCAGTTCCGGTTCAAAGGCGATGCCTAAAACATCGGTGGTAACGGTTATCGTTTCCACCTGTGCCGGCTTGTCCCCGAAATCGAATTCCAGATAAACGCCGTCCTCTTCGGTAACCACGTTCACTTCCGGTTTGATATCTGCGAATGCAAGGGTGCCCGGTTCCTTTTTAAAAGGCTGTGCATCGTGAAAATAGAGGTTGGAGCCGCAGTACATCGGTAGTCTGGCATCTGCAAATTCGTCTACTGAGTGAAGGTTTTCATACCATTTTTCATCGTCAGCAGGGCATTCATTGTAAAGTGCAAGACCTCTTGGAACGCTGCCGTCCAGCAGCCCCATCGCATCTCTCTGGATCCAAACGCTGGTATCCGCATACTGTTCCTTTTCTTTGTTCACGTCCTGGGTTCCGGTAAAGATATTGTTATAGAACCGGTTATCTCCTCCGATAATGGTCATAAAGCCATGAACCCCTGTTTCATGTGCGTAGTGATAAGGAGTGAAACGGTTTGTCACCCGTTCCCAAGTGATAAATCCCCCGAACAGGTTATGTATATATGCGCCGCCCTGGGACAAATCTTTCACATTTTTCATGGAAAGCATGACGTTGTTGTCCACCGTATAGGGGCCGTGGCTCACTTCCACGAATAAATCTTCCGTATCATTGTCATAGAGCAGGTTTCCGGTGATTCTGGTGCCCTGTGCCTGCCAATCCATCCAGAGCCCCCGGTCACAGTTGTGGATATGATTGTTCCTGATGATGCAGTCCAAAGAAGCATGGAGTTTGATTCCGGCCACTTCTGCGCCGTTAAACATCCTCTTGTGATGGATGTTGTAAATGTGGTTATTATAAATCTGGCTGAACACTTCGCCTAAATGGCCGCAGATTCCGGTCTGTTCGCAGTCATGGATCACATTGCCCCGCACGATGTGGGAGCCGATGGTTTCTTTGCTCCATCCCATATGTAAAGCGTTCATGATTACGTCCCGTTCCCTCTGGGTTCCCTGTTTGGTGCCTGCTAAAACCCATTCATTGTGCCCGGTTTCGATTTCTTTTCCAAGGCTGATGCCAGAGTTTTTGGCATTGCTGATTTCATTGTATTCGATGATCCAGCCTTTGCTCCAGTGAGGGCCGATCAGTCCTTCCTGAAGGGCGGTAGGAGGAGCCCAGTTAGGCGCCGCCATAGTCAGATGGAAGCCGCGGACCGTAATATAGTTGATTCCGGTCTGCTCCGGCCAGAAACAGAATTTTCGCACATTGATTTCAATCTTGTTCTCAGACGGATCGAATTCACCGAAGTTGGCATAGATGGTGGTGTTTTCTTCATCCGTTTCACAGTACCATGTGTGCAGGGACCATTCCTGTTCCCTGGCATTTTTAAATGGGACAGGATTTGTCACCCCGTCCAGGGAAGCCGCTTCAAACATGGATCTTCCGTTAATATAAACTTCTCCCAGATGATAGCATCTGTCCAGACTTTCAAACCAGTCGCCCCATACCACCTCTTTATAAGGGTTAAAATCCCCGAAAAATGAATTGGGCAGAACTGCCTTGTAAACCGCTCCCTCTGTCTTTTCCCAGTTGGTAATCACTTCTCCGCCGGAAATTACCACGGTTTCCCCCGGAGCCGCTTCATAGGTAATCCTTTCACTGTCGCTGTTCCCGCCCCGTTTTGGGTTTACATATTCCCGGTAAATGCCCTCGTGCACGGTGATCACATCGCCTGCGGACGCTAAGTCTGCGGCATGCTGGATCGTTTTAAAAGGGCGGGTTATGGTGCCTGCATAGGTGTCGCACCCGTTTTTAGAAACATGAAAATGGTTTGCCATAAATAAACCTCCTGATCTATATAGTTTTTATATTGCCACCCCCCTATTGTACCTTGAAACCGGTGTATTTAACAATAGAAAATTCAGGTTAAATACCACTTTTCCGGTACTCGCTGGGGGTGATGCCTTCCGCCTTTTTGAAAGAACGGATGAAAAAACTGGTGTTGTTGTATCCGATGGAAATGCCGATTTCCCGAATGGTCATTTTTGTCTCCAAAAGGAGCCGTTTTCCCTCTTTCATGCGCAGGCTTGTCAGGTAGCTGACAAAATTGCAGCCGGCCTTCTGTTTAAACAGGGTGGAAATGTAATTGGGAGACAATCCGAACACGCAGGACAGCCCGGAAAGGCTTAAATCTTCTTTGTAATGTTCCCGGACATAGGAAAGGATTTCGTCGTGAACCGAATCTTTGGAAGAGGGCTGCATCATGGTTGCGGACAGGAACATGAGCTGTTTTTCCAAGGTTTCTAAGGAACATTCTTTCAGTTTATATGCATTCTTTAAAAATCCGAGCATATTTCTCACTGCCGCAGGGGATTTTAAAGCGGCCTTTGGAAGATGTCTAACCAGGTAATCACAGGAAAGGGTGAATTCCACGTAATTGTGTCCGGTTAAGGCCTGCAGACCGGTATTGCATCTGCGGCAGAGCTCGAGAAGTCCGGCAGGCAGTTCGGGCGGCTTTTGAAAACTGCGGTACAGGCTGCGGGGGGTGAAAACCGGGCGTTCTGTTTTAATGGTGGTCATGCGTTGATACTCCTCTTTCCAGTCCAGGCTGCTGCACAGCTCTTTTCCTTCAATGACGGTATGTCTGCCTGCACAACGGTGAACCAGCTCTGACAGATAGTTCTTATAATAGTCCGGATATTCCGGCGTTTCAAAGAGAAAGAGAAAGGTTCCGTTTTCCTCTTTAAACGGTATGATTATAATTTTATCATTGTCCTCTGCCATGAGTTCGGATGTGGATAGAAACTCACCGTATATGTCATTGGTAAGCAAAACGGGATGGCATGGAACCGGAAAGGTGATGAGGGAATCCGTAAAGGTGAAAAGCGCTGTGGTGCACAGCATCAGGTCCTTTAAAAGAAGGGCCTTTTCCTGTTCCAGACAGGAGATTGTCTTTTCCAGAATTTCTTCAATTACTATGGGTTTTACCGGCTTTAAGATATAATCACAGACGCCTAAGCGGATGGCCTCCTGTGCATATTTGAAATCGTCAAACCCCGATAAAATATAATATTTCGTATATGGAGACAGGAGCTGGGCCTGGCGGATCGCAGAAAGCCCGTCCATGGCCGGCATACGGATGTCCACCAGAGCCAGATCGAGGCGGCCTGATTTTACGGCATCCAGCATCATAAGACCATTGGAGGCTTCGGTAATATCCTCCTTTTGGATGCCCAGGTTCACAAGAAAAAGGCGGATGGACTGGCGAACGAGGGCTTCGTCATCGGCGATTAAAATTTTCATAATGGTTCCTCCAGACTGTTTTTGCATAAGAAGATGGCAGTGCGGGTTCCCTTTCCTTTGGCGCTTTCCATCTCAAACCTGCTTTGGGCGCTGAAAAACTGAAGGCGCTCTTTGACATTTGCCAGACCGATACTGTTTTGAATCTCTTCGACTGAACATCCTACCCCGTTATCTGAAATTGTGATTACCAGGTATTCCTCTGCCGAGCTGACATCAATATCAATATGGCAGGGGTGTTCACAGGGTTCAATCCCATGGAGAATGGAATTTTCCACTATGGGCTGAAGCAGGAGCTTGGGAATCCGGTATGGTAAAACCGGTGTGTTCAGGCGGATTTCATAGGTGAGGCGGTCACTGAAGCGAAGCTTTTGAAGGGCGCAGTAATCTTCTATAAATTCCAATTCCATTGAAAGGCTGACTAAGGATGGGGCTTTTAAAACATAGCGCAGCATATCGGATAGTTCATAGAGGGCATTTTCCAGGGAATCCCGCTGGCCCACCTGGTTCAGGGCTATGAAATTATTCAGTGTGTTAAAGAGAAAATGAGGCTGTATCTGAGACTGAAGGGCATGGAATTCTATGTTTTTCTGCTGTATGGTCATCAAATATTCTTTTTGGATGTTATTCTTTAGCTGGATCACGGTCTGGTTGAGGGAATCTCCCAATTCATCCAGCTCCGTATTGGAAACGTAACGGTATCGTTTGCTGAAATCTTTATTCTGTATGGCAAGAAAGATAGATTTCATGCTGTCGATGGCCTGGACCATTTTTCTGGAAACCGTAACATAGGATAGGGCGGCTGTGATTACGCCGACCAGGTAAAGCAGCAGGGCGGCCAGGTAAACGATGCTGGTCCGGGACCGGAGTTGGGCATTGGAAAGCAGGATGGTGATGTTCCAGGGGTAATCCTTTACCGGATAAGAATATGTTTTATAAATCCCGTCTTCCAGGGTGACGCCGGTTTCAGGAAGATCACGGCTAAGGGTGTTTTGGTCCTGGGCATTTAGCGGGGAGTTCGTATAGATGATCTGCTGGTTTTCATCTTTTATGATGATTTTGGAATCCACATGGAATTTAAATTCATTGAAAATGCGGTCAAACAGGGAGGTGTTGATGTCGAATTTGATCACACATAAAGGCTCTCTGGTATTCAGCACCATAATGGAACGGACCAGGGAGATGACAGGCGAATCACAGGGACTGATATAATCCGGTGTGTGGGGACCTAAAATGATGCAGCGGCCGTTGGCCTCAATTGCGTTTTTGTACCATGGCTGGGCGGAATAATCATATGGCTGGACCAGCGTCTTTTGATCCGTATTGATGGTAGTGTAGTACAGGCACCGGCTCCCTTCGACAATAAAGATCCCATTGGTGTCAGCCCGGTTATAGCGGACAAAACTCATGTTGGAATCCAGGTTCCTGCGCAGTGAAATTTCATCCAGAACATTTTCATAAGGATGATCCAGGGACAAGTTTTTCAGGTAATAATACATTTCATCATTGTAATAGGGCAAAAGGGTGATCTGCTGTAATTCATCCAGATAGGTGCTGATGCTGCTGATCATGGAATCCACGGTGGCATTCAATAGAATATGGATGTCTTTGTTGTAATTTCTGGAATAGGTATTGGCGATCACCGTTGTAACCAGCATGAAGGGAATTAAAGTGCTGGTTAAAAAGTTTTTCAAAAGCTGAAATGAAAATGATTTGTTTTTTGACATCTGCCCATCCTTTCGTAATAAATGCTTTATTACGGTATCTACTTTATAATATAATGCAGCGGATTCCAAAAAGCAAAGCTTTGGGGGAACCAGGACTAAAATGAGAAGATAGTGCAACGGAATCGTAAGAATGAGTTATATGAGAACATAAGATTCAGATTTATAATAAAATTATCAAACAATACGAGGAGGAGAGGATATGAGAAAGAAAATGAAAACCTGTGTTTTCGCGGGAATTGCAGCAGCTTTGGTATTGGGGATGACAGGCTGCCGGAGCCAGGCCGGACAACCGAAAGAGGCCGCGCCGGAAGGAACAACAGGAGCCGTGACGGAAGGAAAGGCGGAAAACGCCGGAGATAAGAAGGAAAGCGATGCCGGAAAAGGGGAAAGCAAAGCGGAGGCAAAACCGGAACTGAAGGGAGAACTGGAAATTGTGACCAATGCCAACGAGGAGACATTTAAGGCGGTCAACCAGGTGCTTCAGAACTTCATGGAAGAGAATCCGGGGGTTAAAATCAGCTATACGACACAGGGATCGGATTATGAACAGCTCATGAAGGCCAGAATGGCGTCCAATGATCTGCCGGATATCTTCGCTACCCACGGATGGTCGGTGAAGCGGTACAGCGAGTATTTGAGGCCGTTAAACGACCAGCCGTGGTATGGGTCCATCGAACCCTCATTTATGGGCAATATTGAAAATGAAAACAGTGAGATATTTGTGCTTCCGCTCAACATGGATGTGGCTGGGATGGTCTATAATAAAAGCCTGCTGGAAGAATTGGGGGTCCCGGTTCCTGCTACCTGGGAGGAGTTTTTATCCATCTGTGAAATGGGCAAAGAAAAAGGGTATACAGGAGTTTTTATGGCAGGCAAGGACAACCGTCAGCCGGCGGCTCTGATGAACATTTCCGCGCAGACATTTATAGCCGGCTGTACGGATAAAAATTATACGGCGCAGCTTTTGGACGGCACGTTTGACTGGAACAACTGGGCGCCCATATCTCAGTTTCTGGTGGATTTAAAAGCTGCCGGATACTTAAATGTGGACTGTGTCACCTGTGATCCTATCGACATACCGGCCAGGCTGTCTGAGAATAACGTGCTGTTTCTCATCACATCTGATCCCTCCCTGATCCGTGTTGTGTCGGAATTAAACCCTGACGCCCGGTATGGACTGGCTCCGGTACCTGCGCTGAACGACAGCTATCGCCCGGTGTTTGCAGGCGGCGAGAGAGAGGCATATGGAATTAATAAGGATACAAAGCATGAGCAGCTCTGCCTGGAAGTGCTCAAATACATGGCAAAGCCGGAGAATATAAAGCTTGTCTGTGAAGCCAGCGGCAAACGCTCTGCGTTAAAAGATGTGAACCCGGATTTGGGAGCTGTGGCAGAAGACTATGCCGCATATGCGGACACAGAGATCTATCCCTCCTTTGACCGGGCCTATCTGCCGAACGGAATGTGGAGCACCATGAGGACTGTTGGTTCTGCCTTAATCGGGGAAGAGATGACGGTTGAAGAGAGTATAAAGACCATGGAAGCGGATTATAAGACCCTTCGTGAACAGAATTAGACGGAGTGAGGATTTTTCCGCTCTGGAATGGAGGTAGAAATGAAACGGAGGAAAGACAGGTCCATTGATATCCTGTATCTGCCGGCCCTGGTTCTGCTGGTGATTTTTGTGATGTATCCGCTGTTGTCAGGGCTTCATATTTCATTCACCAACTGGAATGGATATTCGGCCAGATATAAATATGTGGGTTTTGCCAATTACGCAAAACTGGCAAATGACAAGATGTTTTTTACGGCGCTGAAAAACACGCTGATCTACGGGGTGGGAAGCACATCGATCCAGACGGTCGTGGGAATAACCTACGCCCTCCTGCTTCAGAAGAAATTCAGGGGGCAGACGCTGACACGGGTGATCGTTTACCTTCCGGCCATGATCGCATCCCTGATAATGGGGTATATTTCCTACTTTATGGTGCAGTATAACAACGGGGCCTTAAATGACATCATCATGCTTTTTGGAAAAGAGCCGGTGGACTGGATGGACAACGGACGGCGGGCGGTGTGGATCATCGTCATCATCAATGCTCTTCAGTTTGTGGGAAAGACCATGATTGTCATGATCGCAGGACTGCAGGGAATACCGGAATCCTATGAAGAAGCGGCAGCGATTGACGGAGCGGCCTATCTGCAGCGGCTGAGATATATCACTCTGCCCCTGCTCCTTCCTGCGATTACAACCAGCGTTGTGCTGAATCTGATTGGCGGCCTGAAGCTGTTTGGAATCATTCTGTCCACCACTTCAGGAGGGCCGGGATATTCCTCACATTCGCTATCCACACTGATCAATTATCTGTATTTCCAGAACCAGAATGCTGGGTATGCCACGACCGTAGGGCTTGTGCTCTTTGTGTTCATCATGATAATCGGTACGGTTGTCAGACGTTTCCTTGAAAAGAAGGTGGGGGATTTGAGTTGAAAAGAGAACAGAAACGGAACGTATTTAAAACGCTGGCGGCCATATTTATAATCGGATTACATATTTCCCCGTTTTATATCATGATCAATATGTCTTTAAAAGAGGCGGCGGACCGGAGTTCCAGATGGATGCCCTCTTTAAGGCCTTATATCCGGAATTATGCTCAGGCGATGGAAGTGGGAAATCTGCTGCGCGCCATGGGAAATACCCTGTTTATCGTGCTGTGTTCCGTAGTCATCATCGTGGTTGTGGGAGCGATGGCGGCCTATCCGCTGTCACGGCACGCCACCAGGAAAAATAAAATCATTTTAACTGTTGTGGTAGGGGTAATGATGGTGCCCCAGTTAAGTGTTTTGGTGCCTCTTTATAAGGAAATGGTAGCGTTAGGGGGGATTAACAGATATTGGGGGATTATCGTCGTGTCCGCCACCTTCCACCTTCCGCTGGCCATCTATATGTATACAAATTTTATCGGGACAGTGCCAAAGGAACTGGATGACGCGGCGTTAATTGACGGATGCAGCAGGCTGCAGGTATTTTTCAGGATCATACTGCCGAATTTAAAGGCGACCACCACCAGCATTGTCATATTGACCGGTGTGGGAATATGGAATGATTATCAGTTCCAGCTTTATTTTCTGCAGAAACCAGCGCTTAGGACCATAACGCTGGCGATCACCACATTTTTCACCGATACAAAACAGGATATGGGAGCGGCGGCAGCAGCGGCATTCATCGTCGTGATGCCTCCGGTAATTATGTATATTCTGCTCCAAAAATATTTTGTAAAAGGGGCTATGGACAGTGCGGTGAAATAGCCCGGGCTGCAGAACGTTGTTAAAAATAGTGCGGATGACAGGATCGCTGAATGCGCCGGAAATGGAAATGAGTAAATTATGGATTGGAAAGAAATACGGAAACAGCTTTGCGACCCGGATGATACCCGGGTGATGATCGCATCCCACCGGGGAAAATTCTCCTCCAGCGTGATGGAAAACACGTCCCTGGCCTTCTGCCTGGCGCTTTTTGAAGGCGCAGACCTGGTGGAAATGGATCTGGTAAAGACGAAGGACGGAAAGATCGCAGCGCATCACGATGATACCATGGAACGTCTGTTTCATGTTCCCGGCGCCATCGCGGATTACAGTATGGCGGAACTGAAGGAAATGGATCTCTATAACTACATCGGGGAAATCTGTGAGGAAAAGATTGAATCGCTGGAAGAGATACTGGAGGCATTACAGGGCAGAACCCTTTTGGTGCTGGATAAATGCTGGGACTGCTGGGAGGACGTATACCGGCTTTTGGCGGAACATAACATGGTGGAACAGGCAGTTTTCAAATTTTATATAGAGGATGAATCAGCCTTTTCATGGGCCGGAAAACACCCGGAATGCATGTTCATTCCCATGCTGAAAGACGTGTCTTATTTGAAACATGTGGTTTCCTTAAAAAGCGTCACGTCCGTCCCGGCCCTGGAGATTCTGCCCAGGAAGACCACCGATGCTGTGTTTCAAAAAGAGACCTTTGACATGCTGAGAAGCCATCAGATCAAAGTCTGGTGCAATTCCCTGAGTTTGGCCCGACGTCTGGTATACGGGGCCGGGTATGACGACTTAAAATCCCTGCGTTACGGCGGTGGGGCGGGATGGAAACATCTGATTGACCGGGGCGTGGGTATCATTCAGACCGACTGGCCTTATGAATTAAAACAGTATTTGCTCAAATATGATTGATAGCAACGGTTCCGATGCCTTATGACCGGTATTTTGGTCGGGAAGACGGCTGCTTAAACTGTTACGATTTTATTATAGCCGGGGATGGATAACGGATGTTAAAACATGCCCCCGGCACAGGAGAATCGCATAATGAAAAAACAGGTAATATTGATAATGACAGATACAACGCGGAAGGATATGCTGGGCTGTTACGGAAATCCGGCGATGAAAACGCCGAATTTGGACCGGCTTGCGGCGGAAGGGATCCGTTATGAGAACGCCTACACCTGCCAGCCGGTCTGCGGCCCGGCCCGAAGCGCAATTTTTACAGGGACATTTCCCCATACCAACGGAGTGGTGACCAACAGCGTTGCTCTGAGGGAAGATGTAAAAACTTTGGGAGAATGGCTGTGTGAAGCCGGGATTTCCTGCGGGTATGTGGGGAAATGGCATTTAGACGGAGGGGATTACTTCGGAAACGGTAAATGCCCCGACGGCTGGGACCCGGATTGCTGGTACGACATGAGATGCTATCTGGAAGAACTGACAGAAGAGGAGCGGATGAAATCGAGGAAAAAGGCGACGGCATATGAAGAGGGGATGACAGAAGAATTCACATATGCCCACAGATGTTCGGACCGGGCCATTGAGTATTTGAACAGCCATCAGGATCAGGAATTTTTCCTTACGGTGTCCTATGATGAACCCCATGGCCCTTCCCTATGCCCGGAGCCATTTAACCGGATGTATGAAGGATATCGGTTTGATGACAATCCCAATTTCCAGGATGATCTGAGCAAAAAGCCGCTGATGCAGCAGTTGTGGGCGGGAGACGCCCTTCATGCTCCGGTGGAAGAGATCAACCGTCCATCCCAAAACCTGGCGCTGTTTCTGGGCTGCAACTCCTTTGTGGACTACGAAATCGGCCGCGTTTTGGAAACGGTCCAGGAAACGTCTCCCGGAGCTATGGTGATCTATACTTCCGATCACGGGGCTATGCTGGGCGCGCACCGCCTTCAGATGAAAAATGCATCGGTTTATAAAGAAGCTGCCAATGTTCCGCTGATCATCAAAGGCGGCGAACGGGGAAAAGTTGTACATGATCCGGCTTCCCACATCGATCTTGCGCCAACGGTTTTGGATTATTTTGGAGCGCACATCCCTAAGTGCATGGAAGGAAAAAGCATGATGAGCCAGATTCTGGATGCCGCGCGGCGGATCAATGACTGCGTATATACGGAATTCACCAGGTATGAAGCGGATCATGACGGATTTGGCGGCCTTCAGATGATGAGGGCGGTGATTACCAAACGGTATAAGCTGGCCGTCCATCTGCTGGATGGGGACGAGTTTTACGATACGGAAAAAGACCCCTATGAGATCAGCAATCTAATCGGGGACGAATCATATAAAAATACCAGAAACCGGCTGCATGACCTTTTGCTGGAACAGATGAACCGTACCAGGGACATTTACCGCGGTTACCAGTGGGCGGCCAGAGAGTGGAGAACGGATAAAAAACCGGTTTGGGAGAATGACGGGTATACGAGGCAGAGGGAGAATGAAGAAGGGGAGATGCGGCAGTTGGATTATGATACCGGGCTTGCTATGGAAACGGCGGTGAGGAAGAAGAAGGTATTGGGGCCGAAATGATGGTGCAGGCTTGATCTGCGTTAGAGCATGTTTGAAAATTGCTTTAAAACACCCTGGAATATTGGGGGAGAAGGTGGACTTCTCCTCCCTGTTTGCGTTATACAATTACTAGAGTGGGTTTGAAAATTTATTTCCGCCATCTGCACGCCCCACTTTACGGGAGATTTGCTCCGAATTCAGGTTACATAGCCCGCTATGCGCCCTTCATTCGGGGAAAATCTCCCACAAATTGTGACGTACATCTGACGGAAAGCAATTTTCAAACACACTCTAGTCCAGGCACTCATCAAGCAGGAGTTTGCCCATATGGTAAGTCTCATTTACTTCATCAAATAAGCTGTTATAAAAAGCAATAGCAGCTTCCTGCCGCTCTCCTGCCAATTCTGTACCTCTGGTTGTATAAAACTTGGAATAGAGGCCCTCTAATTTGCGCTTATATTCCTGGAAGAAAGAGGCCGTATTATCGCTTGTGCCGTCAGAGACACTTCCATCCGGCAAAAACGTATAAAGCGGTTCTGAAAGGTGGCCATGATAAAGCAGTGTGCGGGCGATGCCGACTGCTCCCGATACGTCGATCTTATCTGCATCAAACAGAATTTTAGCTTCCAGGCTTTGCGGCGGATTATTTTTGCGGAAACGGTGGGATAAGATACACTGGCGCACCTTTTCAGCAAATGAATGTTCAAAACCATTGCCAGCTAAAAAATGATATGCTTTTTCAGAACCGACTTGGGCATGGCATAATTGGGGATTATCAAATTGTTCCTGTCTGCCAATATCGTGAAGCAGGCAGGAGGCGATTAAAACATCGTAATCAACATGGGGCTCTGTTTTTGCAATGTCTAATGCCAGATAGAGAACCCGGTAGATATGTTCTTTGTCATGGGCGCTGTCCTTCATGCAGGACAGCATGTGGGTTTCCAGAAGGGTGTAGGTTTGTTTGTTCATTATTTGTTCTCCTGATTATAGTCTGGTGTGAAAGATGGTTTTAGAATGGGGGGACTGAGTTAGAGTTGATTTTATGATAGATGGTTGAGGGGGAAATGTCAACGAAATCGAAATGGCTTAACTTCTATTAGTCAAAGCGTTTGTTCTTTTAACGACCATATTATTCTTTTTCGGGTAGTCTTAATTTTTGCTATGGTTGACATAAGAGTGAGTTTATTGTTCAATGTTAGTATGCAGAAACGGCGCTAAGAGATATAATCCAATTCAAATATGCAGAAAACTTACAGATATAAAGATACCTTCCGGGCATTCACATTTTTGCCCCCCAATTCCCTGCCGTAGCCAGCCCTTTATCCTGGACTCCCGGCAGGGAATTGGGGGGCAAGAATATAAACTATTGGCAATGCCCCTAAGTGATGCCAACAGCCTGTCCCACATTTCCGCAGCCATGCACGATATCACCGGAACACTCATGGTAGATGATGACCGGGTTTGCCTCAATGTTCTGCGGCACCCTTTTGTGCAGTTTGCCTTGTTTGACTAATTTGTATTTAAATATACAGATGCTGTCGTTCATAACTCATACTTAACTTTCATCCTTTTTGATTTCCGGCAGCTCGAACTCTTCTGGTTTTAAATCATCTAATCTATACATTCTCACAGCTTTGATCATCTTGCTTTTCCCACCTGGAAATTGATGCTATATTTGTAAATGTTATAACATTGTAATTGTTAAAATTAACATATTATGTATATGCTTTATTATATAATGTTTGAAATGAAAGTTAATAGATTGTTTGGAAATATGGTAATATTCATATAATGTCCCATACATATTGACTTTTTACGCTGCTATGTTATTATTAAGGTATGTTTGATTCGAACATTACGATTTGGTATACTGTTCACTTAATTCACGCGGTTTCCGATAAAATGAAATGAGGAGAAGGATATCAATGAACAAAAAAGCAATTGCAGAATTAATTAATGAACGGGGAATCGTGGAGGGGCTAAGTCACTCGATATCGTTGTTGGGTCAGAGGATTATTTTTGGGAGTTACCAGTTACAGCACTACCCGGGGGTTTACCTTCAGGGCAGGGGAGCAGTTTAATGTGAAAATCATCTGATTAACCATTGTTAGGAGGCAGCTATGCAAAAGGTAAAAGAAAATTATACATTGGGAGTGGATTTTGGCACCCTGTCTGCCAGGGCCATCATACTTAGAACTGCAGATGGCGCAATTGCTGCCAATCATTCCCATTCTTACGCTCACGGTGTTCTGGATTCCTGCCTTCCTGACGGTACGGCTCTTCCGGCAGGCTATGCCCTGTCCTGGCCGGAAGATTTTATTGTTTCCATGGCTGGGGCGGTACAGGGAGCTTTAAAGGAAGCTGGGATTTCTCCAAGGCAGATCATTGGCATCGGTATTGATTCCACCTCGTGCACCCTCATTCCCACGGACGGTCAGGGAAAACCTTTATGCGAATATCCGGGACTTGACAGCCGGCCCCATGCTTATGCAAAGGTGTGGAAACATCACGCGGCGGAACCATTTGCCAGATATTTTGAACAACTGGCAAGAAAGGAGCAGGAAACATTTCTGAAGGACTGCGGAAACAGCGTATCCTGTGAATGGGCAGTTCCTAAAATGTTGGAAATCCGACGGTATGACCCGGAATTATATCATAAAATATCTTATTTTCTCGATCTTCCGGAATGGCTAACCTGGAAAATGACAGGATGCCTTACGAGAAGCGTTGCCTCTGCCGGTTATAAATTCCATTGGAAAGAGGATCGGGGATATCCTGCAAGAGGGTTTTTAGATCGAGCGGCGCCTGGGTTCGGCAGGGAATTCTATGAAAAGGCGGCAGGAGTTGTGTTGCAGTTGGCGTCTCCGGCCGGAAAGCTGACGGCCCAAATGGCAGAACGCCTGGGACTGCCGACAGGATTGACTGTAGCTGTAGGTTCTTTGGATGGACATATTGCTGCAACGGCTGCTGGTATTTCCGGTGAACACGAATGTGTGCTGATAACCGGAACATCAAATGTTATCGCATTTTTATCAAAGGAGTACCGGTATGTTCCCGGTATCTGCGGGTGTGTATATGGAGGAATCAAGCCCGGTTTTTACTCATACGAAGCAGGACAGGCCTGTACCGGAGATATGCTGGACTGGTTCACAAAGAATCTTGTCCCGCAAGCCTGTTTTCAGGAGGCAGAAGACAAAGGGATCGGCATACACCAGCTTTTATCTGAAAAAGCGGCTGCCGGTCATCCTGACAGCAACCCACTGACCATTCTGGACTGGATGAACGGCAGCAGGAATCTTCCTTCTGACAGCACGTTAAAATCCGGATTTATAGGCATGTCCCTGGCATCACGGCCTGAAGACATCTACTGTGCCATGATCCAGGGGATTGCCTGTACAACCCGTTTTATATTGGAACACTGCGAGGCACAGGGCTTTTCGTTTGAACGGATTGTGGCCACCGGGGGAATCCCCAGTAAAAATCCATTTTATATGCAGCAGTATGCCAATATCCTGGGCAGGGATATTGACGCGGCCGTCTATTCTGATCTGCCTGCCATGGGTTCTGCCATTCAGGCGGCCTGCGCGGTGGGAAAAGCAGAGGGCGGGTATGATTCGCTGGAAGAAGCGGAAGATCATATGAAATGGAGAACCTTTATCCGGTATCAACCGGATCGGGCATACCGGAAGGAGTATGAAACGATATTTGATAGATTCCGGTTCTACCGGACCCTGTTGTCTGAGGAGAAATTCGTTAATTAGAAAAAGAGCATACAAATCCATGGAAGATCCTGACGATTTGTATGCTCTTTTGTTTAAATTACTTTTACATGGAATTGTTCAGCTTGACGCAGGGTGGCCGGATTCAGCCTGCCGTCGGAAACGATGATTGACGCGTCCTGCATGGTGGCGAATGTAAATGTGCTGACAATGCCCACCTTTGATGAATCCATCATCATCACAACCCGTTCTGACTTGCGCAGAATCGTGGTTTTCAATTTGAATTCTTCTTCTTCCCCGCAGGTGAATCCGCGCGTATTGCTGTATCCGGTGACGCCAAAAAATGCGGTGGAAAAATTGATTGTTTCCAAATAAGCCGTTGTCCTGGAACCGATGATACTCAGGCTGGTGTTGTTGAGCTGGCCCCCAAGAATGTGGATCTTTGCCTGTGACAGGCTGGCCAGTTCATAGGCACAACTGATGCTATTGGTAAAAATTGTGTATGTCCCATCCGGAAAATTCCGGCAGAACTCTGTGGCAGTTGAGCCGGAATCGATGAAAATAACGCTTCCAGGTTCCAAAAGCGTTATTGCTTTAGAGGCGATCAGACGTTTTTCTTCGATATGGCATACGGACCGGTTGGCAAAAAAATCTTCTGTCCTGATTAAGACATCAAGGGATTTGGCGCCGCCATGAATCCGGACAATCTTTTTTGTGCGGTCCAGATACTCTAAGTCACGGCGCAGTGTCATCTCCGAAACATTGGGAAAGTGTTCCTTCAGTTCGGCAAAGGGTACAAATCCCTGGGCGTTGATTAATTCGACGATTGCTTTTCTCCGTTCTTCCATAAAATCTATCACATTTTCCTTTCACTGATATTTGACTTATCAAGTATTTTGTGTGAAAGATAATCCCTATGGCTTATCTTCACACCCCAATTTGTACCGGAATCACAAATTTGAACCGTTTCTGGGAACCTGAAATTCTCAGCGCGTGTCTGCATAACGCAATTTTTGCATAACGCAATAATTACGTCGCGCAAAATTTGCGTGACACAAATTTTGCGTTATGCAGTATTCGCACAAAAAACGCTCCGGCATGGAAGATTGATATGAAAAATGCCGCCTCTCACATTTTTACTAAAATAATAGTTCCGCCGCCTCTTCCAACAGGCCCAGATCCCAAAGAAGCCGGCTGGAAATATACTTGTCGCGGATATCTTTGGTATGTACGAAAGCGCTGCGGACCTGGTCGCCTGAAATGTTCAGTTCAGACGGGATTACCGGCGCTCCGGTGGCCTTCAGTTGTTTAAAGAGTTCCTCATAGGGAGGGAGTTCTTCATCGATGATCGCTAAGATTTCGTCCCAATGTTCCAGAATGTGATCCAAACGTTTCCTATGGGCTTCTTTGTCAAATTTATGTTCTTTTCTTTCTGCCTCTAAGATGCTTTCAGCAGCAGAACCAAATACCTTGCGAACGTCAGCTTCCCAGTCTTCCATTGAGAAGCGGCTGACATAGCGGAGCGCTTTTTCCCTGTCCGGAGTGATTGTTTTTATATAATCGTATACTTTTAAAGTCAATAAGGTACCGATTCCACACTGGATTCCGTGCATATCGTGTTCATAACCGTGGTCTAAAGCCGTCATATCCCATATGTGGGAAAAATAATGCTCAGTACCTGAAGCCGGCCTGGACACCCCTGCGTAACTCATAGCGATGCCGGACAGGATTAATCCGTTCATGATATTTCCTACCGCGGCAGGGTCCCTCGAAACAAGGAGGTTGGAGGAGTCCATGCATTGTTTTAAGGATTTGCGTACCAGGGACGCCACTTCTTCACAGTAATACTCCCCGTTGATCAAATGGGAAATCCGCCACTCACAGATGCTGGTGTACTTGGCTGCCATATCTCCGAGACCGGACTGCAGCATGCGCATAGGCGCTTGGGAGATGATGGAGGTATCTCCGATGATCCCATCGGCACAGTTGGAATGGAGGGATATCTTTAAGTTAGAAAGTACCATGGAGGACGAGTCTGAGGCGTATCCGTCCATGGAAGGGGCTGTTCCTACAATAAGGAAAGGGCGGTTTGTGTTGTTTGCAATGATCTTGCAGATATCATTGATCACACCTGAACCCACACCGATAATCCCATCGTAAGATTCACTGAAACGCATGGCAATGGCTCCCACCCAGAATTCAGATGGATCGGGATGCCCGGAATCCATAGTATATGCGGAATAGTGGATCTCTGCGGCGGAGAGCAGATCCATAACCTGTCTGCCGGCAGCGTCATACGTATTCTGATCGCAGATAACAAAGGGATTCTGCATGTGCCTTGCGCGGATCATAGGGATCAGATGCTCCAGTGCATGTTCTCCTATGACAATATCCTGTACTGTGGAAATATGATGTTTCCCGCATGGGCAGTCATAACCGGCCGGATTCAATAATTCTTTGAGTGACATATCTGCTAAATTCAGCGTTTCCATAGCTGGCCCCCGCTGGTTGAAGGGGCGGATAAGCTTTTTGTCTCCCGGTATCTCCTGAATCTTCATGGTAATGGGGCCGTCATGTTCCTGGGGTTTGGTTGGTTCAATTGTTTCCGACCGAAAATCTTTGGCTTCGTTTGAACGAAGTGCCTTTGTTTTCATCAATTATATCCTCCTTAGACTTTATTGTAAAGCCGGAAAAACAAAGCATCCGGTTTTTATTTTTGCAATATGAACATCGAAAGCAGAATGATATATTACAAATAACATAAAAATGTTTGATATAAACATATTACTATCATAACATGATTTGGAAAGAAGTCAATATAAGGCCGGAAAAAAGGTAAAAAATAGGATAATATTTACATATAAATAGGGATAAAACAGGCTAAAAAAGGAAAAACATCCAAATAAAGTGCTATATGGCATTGACTTTTGAAATAAACATGATATGATTAATTATAACAACGATATGTTTTAAAATAAACTATGTGTCGATAAAAAACATATTATAAGGAGGATATATGTGAAAAAGAAACTAATTGTGATGTCTGCAGATGCCATGGTGTTTGAAGATGTCGAATATTTGAAAAAATGTGACAATTATAAGAAGTATTTTTCAAATGGATGCTGGATTAAAAAGATAGATTCCATTTATCCTACCGTTACATATCCATGCCATACAACGATGGCAACCGGTGCATGGCCGGATAAACATGGCCTGACAAGTAATTTCGATGCCCGGAAGATCGGCGTAGAACCAATGCCCTGGACCTGGTTTCATGATTTAGTAAAAACAGATGATATTTTTTCAGCGGCCAAGAGGGCCGGACTTTCAACAGCGGCTGTGTTCTGGCCGGTGACAGGCGGACATCCTGATATCGATTACCTGATTGCAGAGTATTGGACCCAGGGCCATGGGGATACTCTCCAGGATGCATTTGGGCGCTGCGGTTCCGGCGAAGATATGCTGAATATAATAGAACGCCATCAGGAAAAACTGGTGGAGAGAAAACATCCCATGTGTGATGAATTCCTTGTGGCATGTGCGTGCGATATCATCAGGGAGAAAAAACCGGATCTGCTCATGCTGCATCCGGCCAATATTGATGCCTGCCGTCATAAATACGGATTGTTCAATGACAAAGTATTGGAAGGAATCGGGGAGACAGACCGGTGGATCGGGAAGATCATGGAGGCAGTTCATGATGCGGGGATGGAAGATGAAGTGAACCTGGTTCTCACCAGCGACCATGGCCAGGTTGAGATTCAGAGGATTGTCAATTTAAACGTGCTTTTCGCAGATCGGAATCTGATAGAGGTGGACGATGAGGGCAGGATCGTTGATTGGAAAGCATACTGTTTGTCCAATGGCTTGTCGGCTCTGGTTTATCTGAAAGATGAAAGCTGCCGTGATCAGGTTGCTGAACTTCTTTATAATTGGAAAGAAGAGGGGATCTATGGCTTCAGCGAAGTATATACGGAACAGGAAGCCCGCCAGCGGTATCATCTGGGAGGCGGGTTCTCATTTGTTCTGGAATCAGACGGAATTACTTCCATAGGCACCTCCTGTGCCGGTCCGCTGGTCAGCCGCTTTGGCATGGAGGATTACCGCTATGGCAGAGCCACCCACGGACATCTGCCTTTTAAAGGGCCTCAGCCAACATTTTTGGCAATGGGACCGGATTTTAAGGAAGGGGTTGTTTTGGAACATGGGCGGCTGATTGACCAGGCGCCTACCTATGCAAAACTGCTGGGCTGTGAACTGAAACATGCAGACGGTGTGGCGCTGGATGAGATATTGAAGGCATAACAGAAGCGCCTGCGGGGATGCAGGACAAAACGTTCACCAGCAATGGTTGTTGTAAAAGTACAGAATGAGAGAGGGAGAATATTGTGAGTGAGATCGTATTTAAGGACATTTGTAAATCATTTGGCGACGTTAAGGTGATTGAAAACTTAAATCTGACACTAAAGGACGGAGAATTTACTGTTTTAGTCGGCGCTTCCGGCTGCGGAAAGACAACGCTGTTACGAATGATCGCCGGTATCGGCCCTGCGACATCCGGACAGATATTTATGGATGGAGAAGAAATCAGCGATATTCCGCCGGGAAAACGGGGGATTGCTATGGTATTTCAGAATTATGCAATCTATCCCACGATGTCGGTGAGAGGAAACATTGAATTCGGTCTGAAGAATAAGAAGATTCCTAAGGAAGAGAGGCGCCGCTTGATTGAGGAGGTGGCGGATACCGTTGGCCTGACACCATATCTGGACCGCAAACCCGGCGCTTTATCCGGCGGACAGCGGCAGCGCGTTGCACTGGCCCGGGCCATGGTGAAAAATCCCAAGGTATTTCTTATGGATGAGCCTTTGTCCAATCTGGATGCCAAGTTGAGGGGATCCATGCGTTCTGAGCTGATTGAAATGCATAACCGTTTGAAGACAAGCTTTGTGTATGTTACCCATGACCAGGCGGAAGCCATGAGTATGGCGGATACAATCATTCTTATGGATGCCGGAAAAATCATGCAGCAGGCTTCACCAGAAGTGATCTACGGCGATCCGGACAATATTTTTACGGCTCAGTTTATCGGTACACCGCCCATGAATATCTGTAAAATGAGTAACGGCGAAAATTATATCGGTTACCGCCCTGAAAAAGTGATTTTGAGCCGTGGGGAAAATGAATATCTGTACCGCAGAAAGGCGCGTATTCTGACAAGAGAGATGCTGGGATCGGAGACTTTGTATAAAGTACAGCTGATAAAAGCGGATTATAAGGAGGAAGGAACTGTAACGATTTGGGTGAAGTCTGCTGACCCGTCCTTTAAACAGGGAGAAGAACTCTATATTTGTGTTGATGCACAGGACATGTATTTCTTTAACCGGGATAAAAACCGTATCCGCCGCGGTGACGTACCGGATTTTGATTTATATTACCGGATGGCAGG
>JAGZXV010000020.1 GCA_018378255.1 Clostridiaceae bacterium
GAACCGCCGTATGCGGACCCGCATGTACGGTGGTGTGAGAGGTCGGCTGGCCAACTAATGGCCAGCCTCCTACTCGATTGGGCATCGGACCGTCTTTTTCCATCCCTGCGGCCTTAGTATCCCTTACGGTTGGAAGCCGGTTTTCATCACCGCCGGATTCTGCCCGCCCGTCCGGTCCCAAAACTCCCGCCCTCCGGCCGCCGCCTCGCCCCGCTTTCCTGCGTTTCTTTCACCAGGTTTCTTTCACCAATAATCCGAATTTACACCACACTTTTAAGCCCCAGCGTCTTCTCAATCACCAGCATAACCCCCAGCGTAATCATCATTAAAAGCGAAGCCAGCGCCGCAATCGTAGGATCAAAATGGTATTCCACATAAGCCATCATTTCAATCGGAAGAACAGTCACTCCTGCTTTTGTCAGGAATGCGGACAAGGATACATTGTTAAACGAATTGATAACTGCCATAATACAGGCGGATATGATTCCCGATTTAACATTTGGCAGTAAGATATGGAAGAACGTGTAAAAGCTGCCCGCCCCCAAAATTCTGGCTGCTTCCTCAATGGAAAAATCAAAATTGGCTAAACTGGCAGTGACCACCCGCATCACATAAGGGATTGATAAGATCGTATGACCGATTAAAAGGCTTGGCAGCGCCTCAAGCTGAAACCGGTTGACCACATAACGGAGAATCACGAAACCGAGCACAATCACCGGGATCAAAACCGGGGACAGAAACAATTCCTTTATCACCTCTTTTCCTTTAAACCGGTATCTGTTTAGTGCGTAGGCTGCCGGCAGCCCCAGCGCCAGAGCAATGCCGGTAGCGGCAAATGCAATGATAATGCTGTATTTTGCAGCATTTCCAAAGGTTTTGACCTTTAATATCTGCTCATACCAGCGCAGGGTGAAACCTTCCCCTGGAAATTTTAAGTACGTGGTATCGCTGAAAGAGGAAGCCGCAATTACCAAAAGAGGCCCGATGAGGAAACTATATACTAAAATGGTTATGATAAGCAGTGATTTACTCTTTTTCATGGAGAACTCCTTTGTTTTGCAGACTACCGGACAGAAAACAGCTCATTCCAGCGGGCGGTCCAGTCCGCTTTCTTCTCATTGATGACAGACCAGTCCGGAAGCAGTAAACTGCTGAGCATTTCCTTTCCATAGGTGAAGTTTGCAGACTGTTCCGGGGTTAATTCCACATCAGTTCTGACAGGGGAATCCACACCGTCCAATGCTTCCGCTAACTGCACTTCTTTTGAAATGTAGAAGTCTATAAATGCCGTTGCCAGTTCCTTATTTTCGCATCCTTTAACGATATTGGCCGTATTGAAGCTGCCATAGGTTCCTTCGGCCGGATCAACCCAGATATAATCCTCAGAAGCTGACCTTGCTGCCGTGTAGGAAAAATCAAGCAGTACGGCGGCAGATATTTCCCCCTGGTTTAACATGGTGATCGTATCATTAGCGCTCGTATATGTCTTCATTATATTCGGCTTTAACTCTTCCATCTTTTTAAATATCTCGTCATCGTCCGTACCTGGCGTCAGATTTGCCATCCTGGCTACACAGTAATAGAATATCGGTCCGGAAGTAGTTGTAATATCAGGGATGGCGATCGAACCTTTCAGCTCCGGATTCCATAAATCTGCCCATGAATGAATTTCAATGGGGCAGACTGCCTTGTCGTAAACGATCCCCAAACGGTTAAAGGTATAAGCAGGTCCATATTCATTACCTAAGGGAGCCTTTGCTATATCGTATAAGGAATCCAGGTTAGACAATTTTGCAGGATCGATGGGGTCAATCAAATCCGCATCAATCAGGTCTGCGATAAAAGCATCGCTGATAACTACCACATCATAGTTTTTGGGCGTCTCTTTTATCTTTGTAACGCGCTCTGCATTCTTTCCTCCCTCTGCGGTCAGTTTACAGCCGGTCGCTTCCATAAATGGATCATAAACATTCTTCTGCAGCAATTCAGTGTTAAATGAGAAGGTGGAAATCTTCAGTTCCTGTCCTTTAAATGAAGGCAGACCGGCGCTTTGTGTGCTGCCGCCTGCCGCCTTTGTATCTGATTCAGACGTTTTAGGCTCTTCTTTTGTAAAACCACCGCAGGCAGTCAGGGTCATTAACATAACAGCTGCCAGAATTACCGATAATACTTTATTTTTCATAATATGTCCCTCCTCGCTTTCCCGCTTAAAGCAATATGATTTTATTAGGTGTCAAAGATAATGTTACATTATCGCCCGCATTGTAAACATTTTCCTGGTCTGTGCTGACCTCAAACTCACCGATTGGGGTGCTGACATTATACTGGCTGCGTTTTCCGAGGAATGTGTTCACCATAACCTTGCCGGCAATGCTGTTGGCAGCCTGGACACCTGCCGGCATAATCTGAATGTCTTCCGGGCGGATACATGCCTTGATTTCGCCTTC
The DNA here is from genome assembly GCA_018378255.1 of Clostridiaceae bacterium. Lineage (GTDB taxonomy): Bacteria > Bacillota > Clostridia > Lachnospirales > Lachnospiraceae > CHH4-2. Next base: position 2,448 of record JAGZXV010000020.1, read on the forward strand.
TCCATTCTTGTTTTCCACCTGGATTAGGTTTCCGTCAGAGGCCAGATATTTACCTTCGGCGTCTGTTTTTTTCAAATCAATAAAGTTTTCAAACCCGACGAAGCGGGCTATGAATTCCGTCTTTGGGTGATTATAGATCGCTGACGGCTTATCCATCTGTTCAATTACCCCATGATTCATGATCGCTACTTTATCAGAAATCGCAAAACACTCCTCCTGGTCATGTGTAACATAAACCGCAGTAAATCCAAACTGCTGCTGAAGCCGCCGGATTTCCACTCGCATCTTTATGCGAAGTTTTGCATCCAGATTGCTCAGCGGCTCGTCCAGCAAAAGCAGATCCGGTTTGATCACCAACGCCCTTGCCAATGCAACACGCTGCCTTTGACCACCTGACATCTCCTTAGGGAAACGATTTTCAAACCCTTTTAAGTCCACCGTTTCCAGCATAGCCATTACTTCTCTTTTAATCTGATCCTGAGACATTTTCCTCATTCTCAGCCCAAATGCCACATTATCAAAAATTGTCATATGGGGAAATAATGCATAGCTCTGGAATACGAATCCAAAATTCCTTTTATGAAGAGGAATCTGAGTATAGTTCTTACCACCAAAAATAAACTGTCCGGCCATGGGATTGGAAAAACCTGCAATCAGACGCAGAGTCGTCGTCTTTCCGCAGCCGCTGGACCCTAGAAGGGATACCAGCTCTCCTTTTTCCACCTGAAAATTTAAGTCTTTTAATATAACATTATCATCATAACCTGCGGTAATATTCTGTAATTCCAAAAGTGCCATTCTAATCTCCTCTTCTATACAGTTGGATTAAATTTCCTGCTGATTCCGTTTATGCCTCCGGATACCAATATCGTTACCACAATCATGACCACAGCTACTACGGATGCCTGTGTCCAGTCACCTAAGGACATGGCCTGCTGGTAGATCATGGTGGCCAGCACTCTGGTATCGGTTCCTCCAAGCAGCTGGGGAGTTGTATATGCAGTCAGGCAGCCGGTGAAAACCAGCACGCTGCCGGTAACCAGGCCAGGTATACTGAGCGGCAGAATGACATGGCGGAAAGCTCCCAGCCTCGTCGCCCCTAAATTACATGCAGCCAGATTCAAATCCTCTGATATATGATCCATGATGCCAATGAGAGACAGAATCATCAAAGGCAGAAACAACTGGATAAATCCAACAGTCATAGAAAATTCATTGTAGAGCAGGCTGATTGGCTTATTAACAATTCCCAACCTTACCAGCATTGTATTAATAAATCCCTTCTTTCCAAGGATTACCATCCAGCTGAAAGAACGGATCACCGGACTGGTAAACATAGGGAATACGGCCAATGCCATGAGCATTCCCTTATTTTTAGAATATTTGGAGATATAATACGCAGTCGGAAAACCGAGCAGGGCACATGCAATTGTGCTCACCAGGCTCAGGCGGATGCTTCTAAAAAAAACTTGTCTGAAATAAATGCTTCCGAATAAGGAATAATAGCTTTCCAGTGTAAAATTTCCGCCCTCATTAAAAAATGTTTTAAAAATCAATAAAAATAGAGGAATTATCATGAAAAACACAAGAAACAGACATCCGGGAAGTATAAAAAGCCAATAAATTTTCGTTTTCTTTTCAATCAATGGTCCATCCAGCCTTTCTATTTATCGTACATTCTAAAAGAGCCGTTTATTTAGAACACTTATTATTATTAGACAATTCAGCTCATTCATACTGCTGAACTCATATCATATTCCCATATTTTGCAGCCTGTTTCTGAAATGGTGCCATGGCTCTGGATAAATCCGCTCTGATATCATTCAAATTGACATTTACCATTTTTTTATTGCAGACCAGAAGTTCCCCGTTTACAAAAACCGTATCCACATTAGATGCATTGGCCGAATACACAAGGGCCGAATAGGGGTTATAAATTGGAAACATGTTGACCGAGCTGGTTTCCACCATCACCAGATCCGCCTTTTTTCCCATTTCTATGGAACCAATCAGCGAATCAGCACCCAGCACCCGGGCGCCGTCTATGGTTCCCAGAGAAATGATCTCTTTCGCAGGAAAAAGGCTTCTGTCCCCGTATCTGGTCTTTTGAAACGAGGCGAACAGCCTGAACTGGGTGAACAGATCCAGGGTATTGCCTGAGGAAGGACCGTCTGTTCCAAGTCCCACCTGAATACCGGCTGCTCTCATATCCCTGACCGGGGCGGTTCCCTTGCCGGCTTTTGTGTTGGAACCAATGCAATGGGCCACTTTCGTTCCTGTTTGAGAAAGCAGTTCCAGATCCCGTCCTGTCATATGAATGCAGTGGGCAGCAATTGTCTTTTCTCCTAAAACACCTAAATCATATAAGAATTGGGTTGGTGTTTTTCCATAGTGTTCCCTGAAATATTTTATTTCATAATCCATTTCGCTGACATGAAGGGTATAAAATGTTTCATATTCCCTGGACAGCTGCCAGGCTTTTTTCAGCTGTTCGGGAGAGTTTGTATTGGCGGCGTGAGGAGCGATTAAAGGAGTTATGAGCTCATGACCATTCCAGCGCTTCAAAAACGAGATTCCATACGGAAGGCCGCCATATGGAGTTTTGCTGTCGCAGGTTTCCATATTTATAACCGTTTCACCCAGATACCCTCTTATTCCCAACTCTTCACATGCTTTTGCCACCTCATTTTCAAAATAATACATGTCCACAACCGTGGTAACGCCGGCCAAAAGCATTTCGCATACCGCATACTTAGCGCTCAGATAAACCAGTTCAGGAGTCATTGCCTCCAGTTCCAGCGGAAAAAGGAAACGTCTCAACCGGTCCGGGCAGTCATCCCCCATGGAGCGGAACGGAATCATGGATATATGACTGTGGCAGTTGATCATTCCGGGCATCAGGATTTTTCCTGTCCCGTCCACTTTCCTGTCATATGGCAGTTCACAGGTTCCGATACCTGTTTTTTCGATTACCGTATCATTGATTAAAACATATCCCTGCTCTAAAACCGAATACGCTGAATCCATGGTCAGTACCGTGGTATTTTCTATTAATGTTCTCATAATTTAACAATCCATACCTTTCTTCACATTTGAAATGACAAATAAACAAAAAATAGGATAAAGCTGATGATAATACCATCCTGTCAGATAGTATTATCATCAGTTTTATCCTATTTATTTTATATTTTGTATTTAAAACCGCTTATCCTTCTTTCATTTTCTGGCAATATTCTTCAATCGTCTTATAAACATCAGGCGCATCGTTTTCATCGCAGATCAAAAGGATATGATCTCCTGCCCTCAATCTGGTATCGCCTTTTGGAATAAATTCATCTTCGCCCCTGGTTATGGAAACAATTAAAGAGGCTTTGGGCCATGTAATCGCCGAAACGATCTTTCCTTCCGCTGTGGAACCATGATAGATCATTCCCTCTACCAAAACTTTTTCTCCTGACGCCTTATGAGGCTTTTTCCACTTACGGTTCTCTAACAGCCGGTGGAGCAGCTGGTCATAAACAGGCGCACATTTCATAATATCCGGTATCAGATAGGCCATCAGGGCCGCCATGGATAAGGTCAGCAGATGATTGAAGGTGCCTGTCATCTCCGTAATCAGAATGATTCCGGTAATGGGAGCCCGGACAATTGCTGAAAAATAACCGGTCATACCCAGGATGACAAAATTTCCTATATATCCGTTTAACACCGGGAAAAGATTTCCCATCAGTTCGTTATAAGACCCTCCGATAATCGCCCCTAAAACAAGGAGAGGCAGGAAAATGCCACCTGGAGCGCCGGAACCGAAACTGACCATAGAAAAAATAAATTTGACAACAAACAAAAGGACCAGGGCGCCTACGGCCATTTGCCCTTCTGAAATCGTATCCACCAGTGTATGTCCGCCGCCCAGCACCGCCGGATATACAAATCCCATAACACCTGCAGCTAAAAATGGAATCAGCACACGGAAATAGACTTTTGGTATCTTCTGATACATCTTCTGAGACTGAATCAGGCAGGTATTGTAAAAAACGCCTAAAAGTCCCAGGAGAATTCCCACCACAATTACATGTCCATAACTGTTAAGAGGCAGCATATTGGGTACATGAAAAGAAAAGATGGGCTCCAGTCCAAATATATTGCGTGTGATGAAATTGGCGGTTATGGAGGACGCCATGGTGGAAAGCAAAACTTCCGGTGAAAAGTTTTTATGCACTTCTTCCAGCGAAAATAACACGCCTGCAATCGGTGCATTGAAAGCCGCGGATAACCCTGCGCTGGCGCCGCAGGTCATCAAAAGCCTTTCCTCCATCCTCATCCGCTTGGTAAGCCTTGAAAATCCTTTGCCTACCATGGAGCCAAGCTGAATGCTGGGGCCTTCCCGGCCTAAGGACAGACCGCAGCCAATACACAGCAGAGCGCCTGTAAATTTAGCTGAGAGGACACGCCACCAGGTCTGCTTGATCTCCCCCTGCATCTCTCCTTCCATCTGAGGTATACCGCTTCCTGAAATATAAGGCTCCCACACTAAAAGTGCCGAAACAACCAGAGATGCTGCGATCAGGATCAAAAACCATACAGGAATAAACCAGGTATGTGTTTTCCCATAGGCCAGTATAAAATTAAGCAGTTCAGATGCCAGATCCAGCAGGATACGAAACAGCACAATGGTAAATCCTGCCAGAACTCCGACGATCATCCCTTCCAGAATCAAAAAATATCTGAGTTTACGAAAACGTTTCAATGAATTGGATATGGTAAAGTTAGCTTGCTGCATCATTCTCATCCCCCTGAGACACTGTTAGTCGCTGTAAGTGCCTTTTGATTTGACAAGCTTAGGACGGTATCCTGCTTCGTTCAGAGCTTTCACGATACTGTTTTTATGCTCTGTACCATAAGCTTCAAGAGTAATCCTCAGTTCCACCGCCGCATTGCGGTTAATGCTGATAAACTGGTTATGTTCCAGCTTAATTACATTGCCTTTTTCTTTTGCAAGAAGGGTGGAAACTTTGGCCAGCTCACCTGGTTTATCCGGAAGCAGTACAGAAACGGTGAAAACACGGTCACGCTGGATCAGGCCATGCTGTACGATAGATGCCATGGTGATCACATCCATGTTGCCGCCGCTCAAAATAGAAACGATTTTCTTCTTTTCCACGTTCAGATGTTTTAATGCGGCTACCGTAAGAAGGCCGGAATTTTCTACGATCATTTTATGGTTTTCTACCATGTCCAGGAAGGCGACAATCAGTTCACTGTCTTCAATGGTGATGATGTCGTCCACATTTTCCTGGATATATGGAAACAGCTTTTCACCAGGACGCTTTACGGCAGTACCGTCTGCGATTGTATTGATGGAAGGCAGGCTGACTACCTGGTTCTGGCGCAGGGATTCCTGCATACAGTTGGCGCCTGCCGGCTCCACTCCGATCACTTTAATCTTAGGATTCAGAAGTTTTGCCAGAGTTGCCACTCCAGTACAGAGTCCGCCTCCGCCGATGGGCACCATGATATAGTCCACAGTCGGAAGTTCCTTGATAATTTCCATAGCTATGGTTCCCTGTCCGGTAGCAACATCCAAATCATCAAAAGGATGTACGAATGTATATCCGTGTTCATCCGCTAATTTCAGCGCATATTCCAGCGCTTCATCAAACACATCGCCTTCCAGCACCACATCCGCACCATATCCTTTGGTACGGTTTACTTTCATAAGAGGGGTTGTATTGGGCATTACAATGGTTGCCTTAATTCCAGCCAGTTTCGCCGCATAGGCAACCCCCTGTGCATGGTTTCCGGCAGAAGCAGTGATCAGTCCTCTCTCTTTTTCTTCTTCCGTAAGCGTACTGATTTTATAGTAGGCGCCCCGCACTTTATAAGCGCCGGTATACTGCATATTTTCCGGTTTAAAATAAACCTTATTGCCTGTCTGAGATGAGAAATATTCACTGTAAACCAGTTTGGTTTCCAAAGTGACTTTATTCACTACCTCTGTAGCTTCTTCAAATTTTTCCAATGTTAACATAATACATATCCCCTTTGATTTATTTTAGTCGTTATGAAACAACGCGTTCACGAATTCTTCTGCATTAAATTTCTGCAGGTCATCGATTTTCTCTCCGATTCCCACATATTTAACGGGTATTCCCAGCTCAGACTGAATCGCAACCGCAATTCCGCCCTTGGCCGTTCCATCCAATTTCGTCAGGATAATTCCTGTAATATCGGCAACTTCCATAAACTGTCTGGCCTGTGACAAGGCGTTCTGGCCTGTGGTTCCGTCTAAAACAACCAGGGTTTCACGGTAAGCGTCGGGATATTCTTTATCGATAATACGGTTGATCTTTTTCAGCTCTTCCATCAGGTTCTTTTTATTATGGAGCCGTCCTGCCGTATCGCAGATCAGCACGTCTGCATGTCTGGATTTGGCGGCGGAAACCGCATCATAGATGACAGCGGCCGGATCGGAGCCCTCCTGCTGGGCAATGATATCCACTCCGGCCCTGTTGGCCCATTCCGTAAGCTGTTCAATGGCAGCTGCACGGAAGGTATCGGCAGCTGCTAAAACCACCTTTTTTCCGCTGTCTTTTAACTGGCCGGCCAGTTTTCCAACGGATGTGGTCTTTCCAACGCCATTTACTCCGATTACAAGCACAACGGATGTTTTATGTTCGAATTCATAAGCATTCTCCCCTAAATCCATCTGTTCTTTTATGCTGTTGATCAGCAGCTGTTTGCATTCGGACGGGTCTTTGATGTGCTGTTCTCTCACTTTGGATCTCAAATCCTCCACAATGGACATGGTGGTCTGGATTCCTAAATCTCCCATAATCAGGGTTTCTTCAATTTCCTCATAAAAATCGTCGTCAATCGCTGAAAATCCGCTGAAAATTGAATCCATTCCCGCAACGATATTATTGCGTGTCTTGGCAAGGCCCTGAACAAGGCGTCCGAAAAAACCTTTTTTTTGTTCTTCCATCTTCTTTATGCTCCTTTACTTGTCTAAGTCATCTTCTATCAGGTTAACAGAAACCAGGGTAGAAACTCCCTTTTCCTGCATAGTTATACCGTATAACCGGTCGGATGCCACCATGGTGCCGCGCCTGTGGGTGATCACAATAAACTGTGTATGTTTGGTCAGCTTATGCAGATAGCCTGCAAAACGGTCCACGTTGGAATCGTCCAATGCCGCTTCTATCTCATCCAACAGACAGAATGGAGAGGGCTTCAGGTTCTGGATCGCAAACAATAGCGCAATGGCAGTGAGCGCTTTTTCCCCACCGGAAAGCTGCATCATATTCTGGAGTTTTTTGCCAGGCGGCTGGGAAATGATCTGGATTCCCGCCTCCAGGATATCTTCATCATCCATCAGCTCTAACGTGCCGTGGCCGCCTCCGAACATCTCCTTAAATACCTTATCAAATTCCGTTTTGATTTCCCGGAATTTCTCTTCAAACTGCCTGCGCATGCCTGTATCCAGCTCTTCGATGATCTTTAAAAGGGTTTCTTCCGCCTGAATCAGGTCGTCATGCTGGGTTTTCATAAACTCATAACGTTCCGATATCTCCTTATAATCCTCAATCGCATTGACATTGACATTTCCGAGGGCACGGATGGAATTTTTCAGGGAATCGATCTGCTTTTTGATCTCTGTCAGAACCGTCAGTTCCGGATTGCGCAGTTTTTCGGCAGTTGAGAAAGTCAGCTCATATTCATTCCACATATAGTTTACATGGTTTTCCATCTTTTCATCCAGTTTTTCTTTCTGGCTCTGCAGACGGAACATCTCTTTATCCAGACGGCTGATCCGCTCCGTAATCTCTTCCCGCTGTTTAAAAAAGCTTTTTTGCTTCTGCCCTTTTTCTTCTTTTTCCTGAACCTGGGCTCCGACCTGGGCCTGAAGGCGGTCCATGTCGTGTACGGTCTGGTCGATCAGCTCGTTTAAACGTTCGATTTCTTTCTGTTTGTCTCCGATAATAACGTTGACATCCTGTGTGCCGGCCGATAAACCGGACAGCTCATCCTCTAATTTATGGATCTCATCCCTCACACGGCGTATATTCTCAGAAGAGAAGTTTTTCTTCTGTAAAAGGCCTGCCGTGTTCAGCTGGGCTTCTGCCAAAGCCGCCGAGTACTTTTCCCTCTCTGCTTTAGCGGATTCCAGTTGTCTGCCAAGTTCTTCCAACAGGCCGGTTATCTGCAGGTTCCGGTTTTCCAGTTCCTCCAGATCATGAAGGATACCTTTCTGGCTTTCTGTGATATCAGTAACCTGCTCCTCCAACTGAAGGTTTTCCTTTACCAGATCTTCTGCTGATTCGGCGATTTCATTCTTCTTATCTTCCAATTGGCTGATATTCATCTGAATAGTATTCTGTTTCAGATAGGACTGCTGTTTTTCCGCCTTAATCCGTTCCAGCTCTTCCCGCTTTTCAGCCAGAAGGCCTTCATTCAAGTTGAGATCCCTTTGGATTCTGTCCACATCGGTCAACGCTTTCTTGCACAGCCCTTCCAGTTCGTCGATCTCCCGTTTACGGCCGAGAAGATTGCTGGAATTCTTAAATGCACCTCCGGTCATGGAACCGCCTGCATTCAGAAGCTCGCCTTCCAAAGTTACGATTCTGAGAGAATACTGAAACTTCTTTGCAAGCGCAATGGCATAATCGATATTTTCAGCCACCACCACTCGGCCTAACAAATATTTTGCCAGCCCTTCATATTCAGGGGCCATCTTAACCAGATTGCTGGCCAGCCCTATGATTCCAGGCTCCTTTAAGGCTTTTTCCTGGGTAAATGTGTTTTTATTACCGATGCTGGTCAGCGGCAGAAAGGTGGCCCGCCCATATTTATTCTTTTTCAGATATTCAATGAGCTGTTTCGCCGTCTGTTCCGAATCCGTAACCACATTCTGAATGCTTCCGCCAAGGGCGGTTTCAATCGCCGTCTCGTATTTCTTTTCCGTTGTGATCAGGTCCGCAACCACGCCGTGGATTCCTCTCACGCGGTCTTTAACTTCCATCACCCGGCGGATGCTGTTGCCGTAGCCTTCATATCTCTCGGCAAGATTCCTGAGGGATTCCAGCTTTGTATAGTTTGTATGGTATTCCTGCTGTTTATTATTCAGGTTACGGGTCAGCCGGTGTACTTCCTGGTCAAGTTCCTGTGCTTTCGCTTCCGCCGCTTCCTGGGCAAGGCTCAGTTCATTGATCGCATCATTGATTTCCGATAAGGATTTCTGCTCTATTTTCAGCTGTTCTTCCTGTACGGATTCATCGCTCTTTACCTTTAAAATTCTTTGGCAGACTTCTGCCTTGCGGACATTGACCTGTTCCAGCATGGTTTCATATCTCTGCTGTCTGGCCGCCAGAGAAGATTTTTCATTCAACGTATCGATGATGCCGCTTTTCCCGGATTCAATTTTCTGATCCAGAAGCATGATGTGCTCATCTTCGTTCCTAAGGGTTTCCTCTGCATTGGACTGATTTGAAAGCGCGCTCTGGGCTTCTGCTTCAATGGACGCTTTTTCCTCTTCAAAGACTTTGATCTGATCCTTTTTCTCTCTGATTTCCCCTTCGATTGTATGTACACGGGCGCTGATATGCTCCGCATTCATCTTTTCCGTATTGATCTGTTCGTTCAACACGTTTATCTGGCCCTGAAGACTGCCTTTGGCAATATTAGCCTTACTTAAGTCCTCCCGGGCCTCTGTCAGCTTTTCATCCAGTTCGGTCAGATAAGAATCCAGCGCATCGTACTCAGACTTCATGGTTTCCGCATTCTGCCTGGTTTCTTCCAAATCTCTGGAAACAATGGCTTCCTTTTTTTCAACCTCATTGGCCTGCAGCCGAATTTGTTCCGTTTCCATAAGAAACAGATTGACATCATAAGTTTTCAGTTCTTCTTTTAAACGGAGATATTCTTTCGCCGCTTCCGACTGTCTGGCAAGAGGCCCTACCTGCTTTTCCAATTCCGACAGAATGTCGCTGACACGGACCAGGTTCTGCTTTTCATCTTCCAGCTTTTTCTGTGCGATGACCTTTCTGCGCTTAAACTTTACAATACCGGCGGCCTCATCAAAGAGTTCCCGCCGTTCTTCCGGTTTGCCGCTCAATATCTTATCGATCTGGCCTTGCCCGATAATGGAATATCCTTCTTTACCGATACCGGTATCATAGAATAATTCATTGATATCTTTTAAACGGCAGGCGCTTCCGTTAATCATGTATTCGCTTTCACCGGACCGGTAAATCCTTCTGGAAACGGTCACCTGGTCATAATCAATGGAAAGCTGATGGTCCGAGTTATCCAGAGTGATTGCTACATAAGCGAATCCCTGGGGTTTTCTCATCTCAGTACCGGCGAAGATAACATCCTGCATGCTGGCGCCGCGGAGCTGCTTGATGCGCTGCTCTCCCAACACCCAGCGGACCGCATCGGCGACATTGCTCTTGCCGCTTCCATTGGGCCCTACAATACCGGTAATTCCGTTATGGAATTCGAATAAAATTTTATTGGCAAAGGATTTAAAACCCTGTATTTCTATACTCTTTAAATACATGTTTTCTCCCACATACTTTTTAGTTTTAAAATTCCATTATAGGCAGCTACCTGCTCGGCAGCTTTCTTTGTGCGCCCTTCTCCATGGCCGATTTCTTCTTCGCCGATCTTAGCGCGCACTTCAAAGATCTTATCATGATCCGGCCCTTCTTCCCTTAAAAGTTCATAGGACAGAGGCGTTTCATACCTGCTTTGAACCATTTCCTGTAAAATAGTCTTGCTATCATAAAAGAGCTGTTTATGTTCGATATCATTTAATACAAAGCGGTTTATAAACTCTTTTGCATTAGCAAAACCACCATCCAGATAAATCGCGCCGATCAGCGCTTCCATGGCGTCCGATACAATTGAATTTCTGTGACGGCCTCCGGTGGCGTCTTCCCCCTTGCCCAAAAGCAGATATTCCCCTAAATTAAGGTCAGCTGCACAGTAAGCCAGAGTTGATTCACATACAATACTTGCGCGGATTTTAGTCAGATCCCCTTCGGGTGAATTGGCATAGTTGTGAAATAAAAAGTCGCTGGAAACGACTTCCAGAACTGCGTCACCTAGAAATTCCAGACGTTCATTGCATCTTAATTTGCTCCATCTGCGTTCATTGGCATAAGAGCTGTGGGTCAATGCCTGGGAAAAAAGAGACTTGTCCTTAAACTGGTATTGGATTTTTTCTTCCAGTTTATATAATTTACTTTTCATAGATACCTCCTTTTCCTGTTTTTCCTATGAATTTGCTGTAATCCGCTAAAAACGGATATTAGTATGCCGACAAGCATCAACTTGTCGGCATATTCGGGCTTATTATACTGATTAGTTTAATGCGCTTTTAATCTGTTCTACGGCATCCCCAACCGTAACGATCTGTTCTGCTGCTTCATTGGGGATCTCGATATCAAACTCTTCCTCTATGCCCATCACGATCTGGAAAATATCAAGTGAGTCAGCCCCCAAGTCGTCCACAAATGTGGAGTTAAGCGTAATCTCATCCGCCTCAATGTTTAATACCTCTGCAATAATGTCTTTTAACTTTTCGAATTCCATACCTTACCTTCCTCTCTTAAACTAAACTTTCTTTTATTTTTTCGTTTATATTTTGTTTTTTAAATGCAACGCATTGAAGCACTGCATTGCATACTTCCGTAGCTTTCGAATTGCCGTGAACTTTTACAACAAGGCCGTTCAATCCCAGCAGCGGAGCGCCCCCATATTGACTGGCATCAAAACTCTTGAGAGTAGTTTTTAAAGCGGGTTTTACAAGAAGTGCACCGATTTTACTCCTCAAAGTGGTCATCATGCCCTCTTTTACTTTACTGATCAGTACGGCTCCTACTCCTTCGTACAGTTTAAGAATGACATTCCCTACAAAAGCTTCACATACAATCACATCCGCAGCGCCATGGGGAATTTCCCGGGCTTCAATGCTGCCGATAAAATTGATGTCTTTACATTCTTTTAAAAGAGGAAATGTTTCTTTTACCAGGGCGTTGCCCTTTTCTTCTTCCGCACCGATATTGACAATCGCAACCCTCGGTTTCGGAATATTCATTACGTGTTCCATGTAAATAGACCCCATCTTGGCAAACTGCAATAAATGGGAAGATCTCGCATCCACATTGGCTCCACAGTCGATTAATAAAGATACACCTGTTTCCGTGGGAATTAACGGTGCTAACGGCGGCCGTTCCACCCCTTTAATTCTACCCACAATTACCTGCCCTCCGACAAGAATTGCGCCGGAACTTCCGGCGGACACAAAGGCGTCTGCCTCCTGGTTCTTCACCATGTTCATTCCTACTACGATAGACGAATCTTTCTTCTTTCGTATCGCATTCACAGGCGGCTCTTCTGTTGCTATCACTTCGGAAGCATTCCTGACCGAGATCTGATCTTTATTATAAGTATGCTTCTCCAGTTCCTTTGATACAACATCTTCCCTGCCCACCAGAATTACTTTCACTTCCTGGCTGGAGGAAACCGCTTTTACAGCTCCTGCTATAATGTCGGCCGGCGCATAATCGCCGCCCATGGCATCTACCACTACATTAATCATCTATGATTCTCCCTTCGGTAATAGACTCATGATAATCTATTACTTAATATACTAGATATTATCTTATAAATCAACCAAATTTTAAACAGGTTTTCATCGCTTTAGAACGCCTGGAAAAATACGTTGTTTTGCCCCGGCTGCGCCTCTGCTATCAGCCGGCCGTTTTTATAAGAACGGAGAACCGGTGCGTTAACATTCAATGCCTCATAGTAGTCAGCAGCATCCATGATTATGAAATCTGCGCTGCCTCCTTCTTTGATTCCGTAGCTGTCTCCTAAATGAAGGGTTTTTGCCGCATTGCTGGAGATGAAACGGTAAGAATTCATGATTTCTTCATAGCCCATCATCTGGCATACATGAAGTCCCATAAACACAACGTCTCTTAAATTTCCATTGCCAAGAGGATACCATGGATCAAAGATATCATCGTGGCCGAAAGAGACGTTAATGCCTTCCGCAGTCAGTTCCTTGACGCGGGTAATTCCCCGGCGTTTGGGGTATGTGTCGATCCTGCCCTGAAGATGGGTATTTACCAATGGATTTGCCACAAAATTGATCCCCGACATCTTTAAAAGCCGCATAAGGCGCAGCACATAAGCATTGTTGTAAGAATGCATGGCCGTCGTATGGCTGGCGGTAACCCGGTCGGAAAGCCCCATCTCATATGCCCGGGCAGCTACGGTTTCTAAGCCGCGGGAAGCCTCATCATCGATTTCATCACAGTGGACATCCACCAGCTTATCGTATTTTTCAGCCAGCTGCATGGCAAAATTTATGGATTCCACACTGTATTCCCTGGTGAATTCAAAGTGGGGAATGGCTCCTACCGCATCAGCGCCCATTTTAACCGCTTCTTCCAGCAGTTCCTTACCATTGGGATAACTTAAAATTCCCTCCTGTGGAAAGGCCACGATCTGGATGTTCATCACATCCCTCAGCTCTTCCCTCAATTCGATCATGGCTTTCATAGCCGTCAAATTCGGATCCGTAACATCCACATGGGTGCGGACATGCTGGATTCCGTGGGATGCCTGCATGCGGACTGCACGGTGAACTCTGTCTCTCACATCTTCACGGGTCAGCTTATCTTTCCGTTTGCTCCAGCATTCAATGCCCTCAAACAAAGTGCCGGACTGGTTCCATACAGGCTCACCTGCCGTCAGACAGGTATCCAGATGGACGTGGGATTCAATAAACGGCGGAAGGGCCAGCCTTCCTTCCATATCCACCGTCTCTTCTCCCTCCATCGGCTCCAGATGAGGCTTTATCTCTGCAAATTTACCGTCCAGAATACGGATATCAGAGGTCTTTGAAGCATTTTCTATATATAAACCGCGGATCAGCATTTGACATCTCCTTTCTTAGTTAAAAAGCCTGCTTCGGCGATGCCGAACACAAAATAGCAGATACAGGCAGTCAGCATGGCGTTTACAGATGCAATTCCCGTATGGATCAGGTTTCCGGCTAAAGCGCCTGCTATAACGCCGGTTACCGACCCCCATTTGATTTTTATAATCTCTTCCTCCTGGCTTTCATAGGAATCCCTGTGGAGGAAATAATCCAGAGCAACTATGGCTCCTACCGGCGGAAGGGCTGCATTTAAGAAATTCAGCCAGCCTACAAAATTGTTATACAGCCAGACTGCGGCCACGGTTCCGATCACACCCGCCACCAGTACCATAGGGCGTTTGCGCAGCCTGGTGATATTGGATAATCCAAGACCGGAAGAATAAAGGGCATTGTCATTGGTCGTCCAGATATTGGCGCCCAGAGCCAGCAGAGCCGGGATTGCAAGCCCCTGTGCAATCATCACATAGAAGATGTCATCTTTGCCTGTAAAAGCGCCGCCTGTGGCTCCGAAGGAAAACATCAGCGCATTGCCTAAAAAGAAGGCGATCACTGTAGTCAGTACCGCAATTTTATTGGTTCTGGCAAATCGGGTGAAGTTAGGCGTGGTAGTTCCCCCGCTGACAAAGGAACCGATAACGAGTCCGGCTCCGGCGGTGATGGACAGGCCGCCCTGGCTTTGTGCAAATACAGCCTCCAGTCCGCCGCCCTGTGAAATTGCCGTCATCATGGAATAGGAACCCAGAACCGCAATCAGCGGAACGGAAATATAGCTGACGATCTCAAGGCCCTGGATGCCGAAATAAGCGGAAAATGTCATACACGCTCCTGCTGCAGCCACCAAGATCACCGGCGGAATGTTCAAAAGTTCGGCCGCCGGAATCGCAAACATGGCTACGCCTACGCCAAACCATCCGATCTGTGTGAAGCTTACCAGTCCGGAAGGCAGATAGGAACCATGGGTTCCAAAGGAACGGCGCGCCAAAAGATCCAGGGAAAATCCGGTTTTACTGCCGATATAGCCCAGAATGCCTGTATAGGCCCCCAGCACGGTACTGCCGATCAGAACCGCCCAGATAAATCCTGAAAGATTCAAACCGATCCCCAATTTTGCTCCCACGCTCATGCTGGCGGAAAAAAAAGTAAAGCCAAGCATAATAAAAAACATAGGCCAAAAGCCCTTTCTGGCATTTTCCGGCACCCGCTCCAGTGAGTAATCTTTGTCCTGATGCTGATTTTTCTTAGATTTTGTCATATCTTTCTCCTCTTAGTATTGTAAAATGAGCTCCCCTTGGATCAAAATCAGGGAACGTCATTTATTTCGTCACCTTATATTAGCATAACCATATATTTCCTAGCAAGCAGTTTATGCAATTCATTACTGCTATTTAGTTTCCGCCCCGGCCGGCCCGGCGCAGTCTGCCATATCCGCGCAGCGCAGTACGGCTTTTGCCTTCCTGATTGCCTCTTTATCAGTACGGAATCTCTCATATTCTCCAATGCCCGGGATTCCCATAGATACGCCCTCTTTCCGGTATTCCATCCCGCTGTCCAGTATCACCTTTCCCGACATATGAAAGCTGGACGCTCCCGTTTCCGGGATCAGAGCGCGTATAACATCAGCATTTACACCGCCGCCCACCAGTATATCGATTTTTTCTTCTGATATCCCAACCAGTTCTTTAATCAATTCCTTTCCTTCCATACAGGTATTCTTCTGCCCGGAAGTCAGTATGGTATTCACACCGGCTTCGACAGCCTGGTGCAGGGTTTTAAACGGATCCCTGCACATATCAAATGCCCGGTGCAGGGTCAGGTCCATGCCGCCGGCCAGCTCCCGCATCCGGTTCATCCGCCCGATATCCAAAAATCCGTCAGCCGTCAGGCATCCGGCCACAATACCGTCAGCTCCCAGTTCCCGAAAAGCCTTTATCTCACTGCATATGATCTCAAATTCATGGTCCGTATAAAGGAAATCTCCATAACGCGGCCGGATCAGAACATTGATTTTAATATCCATCAATTCTCTGATCCGGTTAAACAGGGCGGGGCTTGGCGTAGTCCCTCCTATTATCAGGTTTGAACACAGTTCCAGCCGGTCCGCTCCGCCCTCTGCTGCCTGGCATGCAGATTCCACGGAATCGACGCAGGCTTCCAATCTATATTTTTTCATGTCTGTATGCTCCTTATTTAACATTTTATTATGAATGTTTGCAGAATTAAATATAACATATATTTTTGAAAACAGATAGACCTATCCTTTATCATCTGTCCGCCGGCGTCTTTTTGCTGAAAAAAAGGAAAAACAGGAGCAGATGCTGACTATAAGGCCAGCGCCTGCTCCTATCTTTCCCCTTCTTTTACCCAGCCTGACAGATATCCAGGCCGGTACTTCTCCTTTTACTCCGTAATCACCGTATACCAGTTCAGATTTTTGTCACAGCCACTTTTGCAGAACCGTGTTCAGCTGATCCATATCGATTGGTTTTGCCAGATGTTCATTCATCCCGGCGTCCGCCGTCTTCTGACGGTCATCTCCAAACGCATTGGCTGTCATGGCAATGATTGGAATCCGCTTAACATCCTCTCTGTCCAGGTCACGAATCAATTTTGCCGCTGTACAGCCATCCATTTGAGGCATCTGCATATCCATGAATATCAGATCATAATATCCTTCCGGCGCCTGCATCATTTTATCCAGCGCGATTTTACCGTCATCCGCTGTTTCCACCGTGATCCCCATATAAGACAGAAGTTCTACCACAATTTCCTGATTGAGCTTGTTATCTTCTGCCAAAAGAATCCTCTTTCCTTCAAATGTGAGCGTTCTTGCAGGCTGAACCGACATCTCCCCTCTGTCTCTGTTTTCCACCAGCTGTTTCAGCTTATAGACCAGCCTGGAACAGAACAAAGGCTTGGTAATAAAGCCATTGGCTCCGGCCCTGGCGGCAGCGTCCATATGTTCCGACAAATCGTATGCCGAAATCATGATAACAGGCAGCGCGTCCCCCACCTCTCTCCGGATTCTCCGGGTTGTTTCAATCCCGTCCATTCCCGGCATTTTATAATCGATAATAGCTGCAAAATAATCCCGGCCGGACTCGTGGGCTTTCCTGATCCGTTCCACCGCTTCTGCCCCTTTGGAAACCCATTCCGCCTTAACTCCAATGCTTTCCAGGCGTTTACAGATATTCTGGCAGATAATTTCATCATCATCCACAACCAATACGGACATTCCCATCAGTACGCTTTCATCGATGGATTCCTCTAAGGTTCTCAGACAAACCCTGGCTGTAAAACGGCTGCCGGACCCATATTCGCTTTCCGCCCGGATCGTACCTCCCATGGTTTCCGTAATTTTCTTGCATATGGACAGGCCCAGTCCGGTTCCCTGTATCATCTGGATCTGCTCATCATCCGCCCGTTCAAACGGCAGGAAAATCCGTTCCAGAAAATCCGTCTTCATTCCAATTCCCGTATCAGACACCACAAACTCATAAAATGATTTATCCTGAACCTCAGAAGGATACTGGTTGATTTCAAACAGGACGCTTCCTCCCTTTGCAGTATACTTCACCGCATTGGACAATAGGTTTAATAAAAGCTGCTGCAGGCGCTGCATATCGCTGATAACCCTTTCATTCAGAATATCATTGAGATGCACATTGAATTGGAGGTTTTTTGCTGCGATTTGGGGCTGGACCATGGATATAATTCCCTGGATCAGATCCGTCAGGTTTACTTCTTCCTCTGCTATCACCATTCTGCCGCTCTCGATTTTAGACATGTCAAGCACTTCATTGATAAGACTGAGCAGTAGTTTAGAAGAAACCGTTATTTTATTCAGACAGTCAGACACACGTTCCGGATTATCCAGGTTATTGGCCGCTATGGTGGTCATCCCCATAATTGCATTCATCGGAGTTCGTATATCATGGCTCATTCTGGACAGGAAATCCGATTTTGCCCGGTTGGCATGTTCCGCCTCTTTAAGAGCCTTATGAAGCATTTCAGACCGTTCTTCCAATTCTTTCTGCAGTTCTTTCTGTTCTGTAATATCCGTTATATCTATATAAATCACCAGATAAACCGGATTTCCATTGGTCCATCCGATGCAGTCCGCATTGACCTGGAGCCAGCTGTTTCCGCCCATACGGTCCTTCGCCTGCAGGGAAAAATGAACGGATTCGCCTCTGCGCATCATCGGAAAATTCTGTTCATATACCGCCCGGTTCTTTTCCGTATCCAGATTGGACAGACCAGTGGGCTTCCAATTCAGCTCCTGGCAATCGAAAAAATCGCGGAACCGGTTATTGGCCTCTAAAATATGGAATCCCTCTTCTTCGATTCTGAACTTTGCAACAAATCCCGGAAGATTGTCATAGGTTATGGACTGTTCTCTCTGCATCCGCACAAAATCGTCGATATTGGTTATTATCGTATAGGCAACCTGACAGCCATCCACAAATTCATCTGAAAATGAGGTGCTGAATTTCACCCAAATATGTTCGCCGTCTTTACGCCTCAGAGTCGTTATTAAATTATAACCATTTTGATGGTTTTCGATGGCCTGCATGACCACGGAAACCAAGCGTTCCCACTCTTCCTTATCATCGGCATAATATAAATCGCACTGGTTATGAAATCTTTCTTCATATTCTTCCCTTGTCCAGCCGATAAGCTGATAGTAAAAGTCATTGGCCCAGATGACTGTAAAATGTTCATCCAATAAATGTTTGCTCACGCTGACTTCCAGCAGCCGCATGAGTGTGTTATATTCATATTCTGTGGCAGTCTGCGCTGCCGTCTGTCCATTGTTCATTTCCGTCATCCGTTTTCCTCCAGAAGCCAGCATAACCTTGTTCATGAGATACTCTTTTGAAATTATAGTTCAGTTCTTTAAAAAAAACAATACTCTGTGGAAATTTACACCGTGAAAAGTTAAGAGCTTTGTGCAGACCGTCCTGTTTGGTTTTACTGTGGTCATTTATTTCTTCAGTTTAAATCTGCTGACTAAGTTTTTAAGTCTCTGCGCCTGTGCAGACAGCTCTTCACTGGCGGCGGCAAATTCTTCTGCAGTGGCCGAATTGGTCTGTATCACTTTATTAATCTGGTTGACGCTTTGTGTAATCTGTTCAATCGCAGCTGCCTGTTCACCAGACGCCTGAGTAATCTGGGAGATTGCCTCCCCCATTTCTTTGGCCCCTTCCACAGCAGTAACCAGCGTCTGTGCGGTTTCATTCGCAAGTTTGGTTCCACGTTCCACAGAATGAAGGGAATCTTCTATTAGCTTCGCAGTAACCTTTGCTGCTTCCGACGACTTGTTTGCAAGATTACGCACTTCCTCAGCAACAACTGCAAAACCTTTTCCCTCCCTGCCGGCACGTGCTGCTTCCACCGAAGCATTCAGCGCCAGAATATTGGTCTGAAAAGCGATATCCTCAATGGTCTTAATGATCTTTGCCACTTCACCGGAAGAGACATTGATATCTTTCATGGCCTGTATCATTTCCTGCATTCTCTGGTTGCTTTGAATCAGCTGTTTACCGGTCTCCTCCGTTTTTATATTGACGGCCTGCGCGTTCTCAGCGTTTTGATTCACCCTGTCGGAAATTTTGCTGACAGTAGCCGCCAGTTCTTCCACTGAACACGCCTGTTCAACAGCGCCCTGGCTGAGCGCCTGCGCACCGTAAGAGACTTGATCTGAATCAGTGGAAACCTGGTCCGCTGACTGGTTGATCTGTCCCAAAGTATCACTTAAATCCTGATTCATCTGACGCAGTATATAAAGCAGGGGACGAAAATCGCCAACATAATCCTGCTCAGCGTTGGTATGGGAATTAAAATTCCCGGCGGCAATCTCTTTAAGAATGCAGGTCAAATCTCCTATAATCGAAGAAAGGCGCCTGACTGTGATCCTCATGCTGTCGGACAGGCTTCCCAGTTCATCCTTTGACTGATAGGTAACAACCGGATTCATATCCCCGGCAACAATCATTTTAGCGGCTTTTTCAAGTTCTTCAACAGGTTTACGGATACTATTGGAAATATATATGCCGAGATTGACCGCAAGCAAAACGCTGATGAGAAGAATAACGCAAACAATTAACGCAGAGCTCACAACGTTATATTCCCCTTGGCTTACCATCTGCTTCGCATTATCTCTGGCCGTATTGGAAATTTCAACGAGCAAATCGCCCATTCGGTCCAGCCGGGGAATATACTCTTTATCCATTATGTCAAAGGCTTCATCATCTTTCTCATCCGTAATTAACTGAAAAACCTGATCCCGGTAGATGACCGCTTCATCCGATATCGTTTCAATCTGATCGACCAGACTGATATCCCCCTTGAATGTGCTGCGTATGATGGGAAAAGTTTCTCTCATCGCCGCGAGGTTTTGTCTGGCACTCTCGATTTTCTCTTCCTCCAGCTCATCATCCTTTGATGCGATAGCCAGCAGCAAATCAGCCCGCGCCGCCTGCTGGGCCCGCCGGGCGGTCCAGGTATTCACCGTAACAATATAATCATTATCATAAAAGCTGGTTAAATTCTCACCTGTATGCTTTAGCATGAACAGCGCAACAACGCTTGCCACCATTGATATCGCTATAATCAAAGCATAGGAAATCAACATCCTTGAACGTAACTTTGTGTTTTTCAGCATTTAAACTTTCTTCTCCTTCAGCATAGTAATTCGCGGTGTCTTCATCAAAGTTCTTAGAAATGAACAAAATCAAGGAGACTCTAGAGCGGAATATATTTGTCCAGCATCTGACCGATCAACACAATATCAAGCGGTTTTGCCAGATGGGCATTCATGCCCGCTGCCTTCGCCTGTGCAATATCTTCTGCGAAAACGTTGGCAGTCATGGCAATAACCGGAACTGTCTTGGCATCTCTCCTATTCAGGCTGCGTATGCGGCGTGTAGCTTCACTTCCTCCCATAACAGGCATTTGTATATCCATAAATATTAAATCAAAGTATTCCACAGGTGCATCTGTAAACTTTTCTACTGCTTCCTTTCCATTAGCCGCCAGTGTAATGGCGGCGCCCGTCTGTTTAAGAATCTCTGCGGCAATTTCCTGATTCAGTTCATTATCTTCTACCAGCATCAGCTGCTTTCCCACATAAGAACGCTGTATTTGCGTTCTTTTTTCCGCTTTCAAAACAGCAGGCTCCTTCAGCACATAACGCCTGATAGCATAAATGAGACTGGATTTCAGCATGGGCTTAGTCAAAAAACTGTTAACCCCTGCCAATGCTGCCGATGTCTCATACTCCGTACAATCGTAGGCGGACAGCAGTACGATTGGAAGATCCGGACCTGCTGTATTTCGTATCTGCCGGGCCGTCTCGATCCCATTCATTCCCGGCATCTCCAAATCCAGAATAATGAAAAGGAAATCATTTCCGGAGGAATGGGCCTCCATGACTGCCTGTACGGCTTCTTTTCCATTCATTGCTGTTTTTCCCCGCAGTCCTAATTCGGCTAATCGCATACATGTATTTTCACATACAGCCGGGTCATCATCAACGACCAGCACAAAAGCGTCAGATGGTAACCGGATCTCTGTGACCTCTTCATCCTGTAACTTCAAATAAAACCTGACCGTAAAAACAGAACCTTTTCCATAGGTACTCGCTACATCAATACTTCCATTCATCATCTGGACAATATTTTTACTGATGGCCATCCCCAGTCCTGTCCCCTGGATGGAATAAATATCCGCATCCCTGGCCCGCTCGAAAGGGGTAAATAATTTGTCCAAAAATTCTTCCTTCATACCATAGCCATTATCTTTAAAAACAAATTCATAGTATCCATATCCTTCTTTCAAAGAAGGGAGTTCCCGGATATCCAGCACAATTTTCCCATGATCAGGGGTATATTTGATCGCATTGGATAAAATATTTAAAAATACCTGTTCGATTCGCTGGGGATCCCCGATAACCAGTTCATGGCGCAGTTCATAGGCATGTATATCAAAGGAATGCTTCTTTTCCATAATAGATGGCTGAATAATTGCAACAATATTCTTTAAAACATCACTTATGCTGAATTCCTGCACTTCCATTGCAATCCTGCCGCTCTCAATTTTGGACATGTCCAGTACTTCGTTGATCAGACTGAGCAGCAGCTTTGACGATACATCGATCTTATTCAGACAGTCCAGCACCCGCTCCTTATTCTCTATATTAGCGGATGCTATAGCCCTCATGCCCATAATAGCGTTCATAGGAGTGCGGATATCGTGACTCATACGGGATAAAAATTCAGATTTTGCTTTATTGGCCTGTTTGGCGGCTTCAAGCGCATCTCGCAGCATTTTTGACCGTTCTTCCAGCTGTTTCTGCAGCTCCCGCTGTTCGGTGATATCGGTAATATCTATATAAATCACCAGATAAAGCGGAATTCCATTCGCCCACTCAATGCAGTCGGCATTTACCTGAAGCCATACATTCCCTCCCGCTTGGTCTTTGGCTTGTACTGTAAAATGAACCGGTTGTCCCTTTTTCATCCGGGGCAAATTCTGCTCCAATGTAATTTTATTCCGGTCAGTCTGAATATTGGACAAGCCATAGGATAATCCCTCTTTTTCCTGGCAGTTAAAGAAGTTGCGGAACCGGTCATTTGCATCCAAAAGCTGAAACCAGTCATCCTCAATCCGGAATTTAGCTACAAATCCCGGAAGATTATTATAGGTTACTGATTGTTCTTTCTGCATTCGTATGAGATCATCAATATTGGTGATAACAGTGTAAGACACCTGGGTTCCATTTACATACTCTTCGGAGAAGGTCGCCGTATATTTAACCCAGATATATTCTCCATTTTTCCGTCTCAGCCGGCTTACCAGGCTATAACCATTCTGGTGTGTGGTCAGAGCTTCTGTAACTGCCTCCACCAGCCGGTCCCATTCCATCTTATCATCTCCGGAAAAATAGAGGTCTGGATGATTATGAAATCTTGCTTCATACTCTTCTTTAGGCCACCCCAGTAATTCATAAAAAAAATCGTTTGCCCAAATGAGCGTAAAATGCTCATCTATCAGGTGCTTGCTGACGCTGACCCCTAACAAACGCATCAAAGTATTATATTCGTAATCCGCAGCTGACTGTTTCAAAGGCTCATCTGTCAAATTTTCTTTCTCAGACATCCCTACCCCCCTATTAAAGTTTCTTCTTTTCATACCATTAAAATTCTGTTGTAAAATCCATCCTTGTTCACAATAGTTTCTTTCATTTTATTATACAGCGTTCTATTTAAAAACGCAATCGAGACTTAGGACAGGTCAGAACTCATTTATTGTATATTGAAACTCTCTATTTTCTGTTTGTATACCACAAAAAAGAGATGCTGCAAAACCAGCATTCGCTAATTTTGCAGCATCTCCTTTTAAATATCTTAGAACCTATTTTCATTCATCTAAAATCAACAGCCTGATAGGAGAAGACATCTTCAGTTCCTCCGCGGCGATACCCTGTTGTTCTAAATATCTTATTCCGTCAGGGAACTGTTCTTTCATATAATTTTTAACTACTGTTGCACACTGTTCTATATCATTAACCTTCATGTATTGTATCATTAAGCGCGTAAATTCCATTCCCCGACTTGCCATCCTATCTTCAGCTCCACTGGATACTCTCAAAGGATGCCCCCATAAGAGCAGGCCATGAATGACGCCATAAATCTGCCTGACAGTCTGTATACGGCTGTAACAGGAGATAAAATACAGATACGTATGTATGGAAAGCTTGCCAATCCCGGAACGCTGATTTTCCTCAAAACGGGAGATCAGTTCCTCCCGTTCTTTTGCAAGAAGATTTTTAAAAAAATGATTAGAAACCTCCTCACATGTATAAAGCAGCAGCTCTAATGACTGAACCAGATAAGAAAGGTTGCGCCGTATCGCAGGACTTGAAAAATCCGGCTGAATGCAGGACTTAGTAATATCTAAAATCCGGGTTCCTTTTCCGTTAATGGATTGCGTAGCGCCGATCTGATTCAGCATACTGATTGTTCGGCGCGCTGTGCTGACCGATACTCCATAGATTCCTGACAGTTTCTCATAGGAAGGCAGAAATTCCGTCTCGCTGTATTCTCCCATATATATGTTATGAAGCAGACGAGGAGCCAGATTATAGCATACTTGCGGACGGCCATTATAAACACGCCATACAAATGAAATCTGTTCATCTTCCGGCACTTTCCTGATTTGCGGCTCCATGTTCTCTTTTAATTTGTCTAAAATAATATTTTGATGTTGACTAACTATATTCTTGACATTTTCCCAATCGCCTTCTTTTATCAGCTGAACTAGAAATTTCAGCTGCTTTCTGCCGCTTTCTATATTATAGCCAAATGGACGAAAACCATTTTTTGCAAAAGGATAGCCCAAAAACAGGGTGGTTTCCCAAAAAAGATTCATAAGAAGGGGATTTTCGATTTTCTGCAGGGTAAAACTGTAAAACAGAATATTGTCATCCGGACTGGACCGTTTTGCCAACTGTTCTAAGTAAGAAATCTCCTCTTCATTCATCCGGCGGAATCCCTCAATCATAAACGGAACATATATCAGCTCAGCTGCATAATAGACATCAAAATACGCGTTCCACCTCCGTGAAAAATAATCAATAATAAAATCAATTCGTTCCTGTTCCGTCTGTTTATAAATCACTTTTGTTATCCGGCCGTTTTTCATATCTATATAGCCGTCTGTACGCAGTCTCCGCAGCGCGGCCCATATGGTATGTACCGATACGTTAAACTGGCTGCAAAAAACATCTACGGTAGGCAGACTGTCGCCATAGTTGTAATATCCGAATTTAAACCTATAAAGAAGATAGTCGTAGATTAAATTTGATAACTGATGCTCATATTCCAAAGCCTATCCCTCCTTTTACTTATTTATTCTACCAGCTATCAGGTTAAAATTCTATGAATTAATTACTTTTTAACTAAAATTTTTCTTTTTACAGTTAAGATTTCCAGTCCCAGTTCTTAAAACTGTCAGTTCAGACCAATTAAGCCCCGCCTCTGTGCGCAATTGCTTAATATCCTTTTATTAATAAGTCCAAGTCATATTCACTTCTCCCAGAAAACAAATTAATATACTTACTTTCTTGGTTTTCCGGAACAAATACTTCCATAGAATTAGGATAGTCGTCTCTTTTTATTATCTTTTACGTTTTTTCAGGTATCAACCTGCCACTTAAATACAACGGAACGGCACGGATTACCATTGGCTCCGTTACCTCCACGCGTTCGGATAACCCTTCCGTAAATATATAACTACGCAGAAAAAGACCTGCTGCCAGGTCTTTTCTCTCTATTCCGTAATTACAATATAACCGGCCTGGCCGCAGAATCCATTTGTCTTCAATTTATTTTCCCCCCACACCGCTGTAAGCTCATAAACCTTATCCCGCTTCAATTCGATTATCAAGCTATCAGTATATTCTGCGGTGGAAATCACTTCCGCTTCCATATCACCTAACTGGGAAATATCCCATTCGTTCACAATCAGCCGGTCCGGCGGAACAACGCATGAAACCAGATATGGGGTGAATTCAGAACGAAGGTTCTCCGGCAGACGCAGTTTATCTGCTTTTTCCTGATTGGCGTCCAGAGGAGCAGAACCGCAGGCCACCAGGCTTACTGTTTCCTTACCATCCAGATAACTCCAGGAATAATTGCCGGACCGGACTTCAAACCGGTTGTATGTGCTGGAGAGTGCATCCGTCAGGCTGATCGGCGGTGCATCTGTCAACGGGCCGTCCGGTTCATCAGCAGTCAGCGGTGTTACCTCTGCTGCTGATGTGGTTTCCGGCGCAGCTTCAGAAGTTGGCTGGGATGTGTCTCCCGGCAGTTCTTTTACCGGTTCTGTAATTGTTTCGGCCAAAGCCGTGGTTTCCGTTTCGTTCGAAGGGGCTGGCTGCGCATTCTTTTCTCCTGCGCCGCATGCCGTAACAGATAAAATCATGAACAAAACGGCTGCGATCTTCCATTTTTTCATTATAAACTCTCCTTATCCAAATCACCTTAACAGCTTGTTGATTGAGTTAAAACTTCTTAATCCCAATATAACATACAAATTTTAACAGCCGCTTACTTTTCTTTTACAGTTCATTAAGATAAGGATATGGTTCATTCATCCTCTGCCAATAGCCGGAGCGGTGACGGCTCCGCCTTCCATCACAATCATTTCAAATGCTTCCAGTTTCTTTACCGTGAACGTCACCTTTCCATTTTCGTATCTGAACTCCACATTGTCCTTTGAATTCAGGGTTCTCACCGATTCTGGCTCAAAATCCGTGTCAATCGTAACCTGGACATCCATCACAGGAACCGGCTGATAGAAACTGGTTCCAAAGTGCCCGGTAGTATTCACAAGAAAAACAGCGTTACAGCCCTTCTTTGTCCCTGCTGTCACTTCCACCATAGGCGTCAGTCCAGGCGCGGAACTGATTAAGCCGCAAAGCCCCTCCAGGACATCTTTCATGAACATCATGGTATTATCGTAACCGCCCTCATAGAACATCTCTCCGGCAAGCCAGGGAATAAATACGCCACTTCCCTTTCCAAAAGGCGCCCTGACGATTCCCGGAATCTTTGTGACCTGCTCATAATAGCAGCGCTCAGGCGGACCGATGGGATGCGGCGGAATCAGGGAAAGATAGGTTTCCACACCAGGCCGGAATTGGGTAAATACGAACTGATCTCCAATTGCAACCAGCTCCGTATCCTGAAACTGGCGGAAGATTTCTTTCTCATCTTCCTGTATAAGCAGCATGGATGACACCATATCTTCCCGGATAAAATACCCTCCGTCCATGCCCATGCATTCCAGCGCATTCTCATTTCTCGCTTCATAATCCTCTGTATAAAAACCAGACTGGCCTGTCGCCAAGACCGTACCGCCTTCACCAGAAAAGTGGTCCAGCTTATGGGCTTCCTGATCGGAGAGATACCGGATATCCGGCAAAAGCACCATTTGATAGCCGGACAGATCCGCGTCCGCGAACTCCTTTTTCTGAATCTCATCAAACAGAATATGGTTCTCCGTCAACGCCCGGATCCATCCACGCTCTTCTTTTGAATCGCTCCACAACTCCCTGCGGACTAACAGAACCTTCGCACAGGAATGAAGCCCCTGCAGCAGAGTTTCGTGTTCCTTATGGAAACGGAAAACTTTTTTAATGCCTTCATATCCGCTTCGGTCCATGTGATTGTCCAGCCGCCCTATGAGGTAATAATCCACACCGCCCAGATTCGCCACATTCTGCCACATTCTCAGTTCCTGCATAGTCGGGCTCACGCCAACCTGCCTGTAATAGAATCCGATAAAATCCACAGTCGTATTGGACGGTACGATCCCCGTTTCCCCTGTGCCGCGGATGCACCGGGTATTGGAGGAAGCGCTGTACTGCCATTGTGGAAGCGCACGTTTATATTCTGTATTGGATTCCATGCGGCCGAAATCCACATCTTTGACTGCTATATCCGGATTCAGCCTTCTCATCAAATCTAACAGCTTCTGGTGTTGTTTTTCTGTGCATTCCCTCTGAAATACCTTGTACTTTCTGTAAACCGGGTCCCTCATGTCTTCTTTTAACGGGAGTTCCAGCCCGAATCTCTCACGGAACAGTCTTTTACAGTTGGCGCAGTGGCAGATCCCATAATAATTGTAGCTGTAATCCTTTACCTGAAACCCGCTCATATTGCAGAATATTCCATCGATATCCAGTTTCTCCACCACTTCCTCAATAATCTTTAAGGAATATTCCTGCTGGTATCCGCCATTGGGACAAACGTGCACATCACCATTATAATCCACAATTCTGCCGTCGGCTGTCCGGTAGGCCCATTCCGGGTGCTCCTCATATACCGGGCGTCTGACCTTTGAAAAATCGGTTCTCGCTATCACGCGGATGCCCTCTTTATGGCATACATCGATGATCATCTCCAGACTGTCTCCGGTTAAATAACCGCTCTGAGACTGATAGGGCAGACCGGTTTTATAACTCGCAATAATCCCGGCTGTATTTATCATCACCACTGTGGCATGGAATTTCTTCAGCTCATCCACAAATTGTGCGGCATCCATGTCCGCCATGTCGGTCTCCCGTAAATTCGTCTGGATCATCCTCCACGGCCAATCGTTACACCATATTTTTCCCATATGAAATTACCTCTTCCCCGTTTTTTATTTCGTGTAGACATCCCGTTTTGACAGACGGTTTATCATTTCCTGCTCATTTCTGTACCGCCCGATATTTTCAATCAGAATATCCAGCGCATTGGAATAAATATCCGCCACTCTCGGAGTGCTGTGGGGCGTTACCATCATATTATCCAGATCCCACAGCGGGCTGTCTGCCGGAAGCGGCTCCGTTTCAAACACATCACAGCAGGCCCTTCCGATTTTCTTCTGTTTTAAAGCCTGACAGAGCGCCTGCTCATTGACCACGGAACCCCTTGCCAGATTGATGAAACATGCGGTTTCCTTCATCTTTTCAAACTGTTCCCGGTCAATCATATGGTAGGTTTCATCCGATAACCGGCAGCAGAGGACCACGAAATCGCTCTCTTCCAAAATCCGGTCAATGGTATCTCCCCTGTTTAAGGAATAGAATTCGTCAATCCCCTCAGGGATCTCTTCAAAATCCAGTCTGTCATATCCCAATACCCGCATTTCAAATGCCTTCGCCCGCTTTGCCACCGCTTTTCCTGTATTTCCCAGCCCTATAATGCCCATGGTTTTGCTGTTAAGCCCCTTGGACTGCTGATACTGTTTGGAAAATTCTTTCCAACGGTGCTCCTTCTGGGCTTCATGCAGGCGGTAGACGTCATAGATATGGGACAAGGCAAAGAAAAAAACATGTTCCGCCAAAGATGGAGCGGAACGGCCGGCCGCACCTGTAACGATAATATCTCGTTCAAAGATCTCCGGTCTGGCCGATTTGTTCAATCCTGCATGGCTGCAATGGATCCAGCGCACATTTGGCGCAGACAGAATCAAATCATCCAGATCGTCGTCAAGCACAGCCACATCAATCCGGTCTAAAACCGTCTTGATTCCTTCCGCATCTTTTTTATCAAACCATAGCACCTGCGCCGGGGCGAACGCCTTTACCAGGCGGTCCAGATGTTCCTCATCATAGTTCACAGTGGTCAGTACCGTCTTAATTTCTCTCATTTCATTCTCCTTTCAGCCTGTCACGGCATTACATATCTCTCATCCTTTAATCGATCCCAGCATTACGCCCTTTGCGAAATGCTTCTGCAGGAACGGGTAAACAATCATAATCGGAAGAATTGCCAATATAATCGAAGCCATCCTGACAGTTTCCTGAGGAGGTACCGCCTCAGCCGTCAGCGCCTGGCCGATTCCCGATGCATCAGCATCCACTACAAGCTGTTTAATCAAAAGCTGCAGCGTCCACTTGGTGGTGTCGGACAGGTAAAGCAGCGCGTTAAAATATGTATTCCAGTGCTTTACCGCAAAAAACAGCAAAAAAGTGGCAATACACGGTTTGGAGAGCGGAAGGACGATCAGCCCGAACACCCGCAATTCCCCGCAACCGTCCATCTGCGCCGATTCTATAATTTCCTCCGGAATCGTCTGCAGAAAGTTCTTCACCACAATCAGATTCCACGCGCTGGTCATGCTGGTCAATATGAGCGCCCAATGGGAGTTCATAAGCTTCAGGTTCTGAACCAGCAGGTATGACGGGATATGTCCCGCATTGAAAAACAAAGTGACCACTACCATGTAAAAGAATATCTTATGGCCCGGGACTTCTTTTTTCGTCAGCCCCCACGCCATAGCAAACGTGACGATCAAATTTACTGCCGTACCCACCACCGTGATGAACACAGTGCTCTTAAATGCATTGAAAAAACTGGGTGTCGACAGCACATAGCGGTATGATTTCAATGAAAATGCCTTAGGTATGATATAAAACTGCAGCGGAACATAGGTATCCGGGTCTGTAAAAGAAACGCTCAGAATATACAAAAACGGAAGAATGCTCACCACCGATATGACCCCCAAGACACCGTAAATAAAAAAATCGCCCACTGTAAATTTTTTTATGGAATGCAAATAATCCCCTCCTTACAGCCGTAAGTTCCTCTATTACGGAAACACAGCTTAAAATATGCCCTCATATCCCATCTTTTTTACCGTAAAATCGGAAATCCAGACGAATACCACTCCGATCAGCCCTTTAAACATGCTGACACAGGTGCCGAAACTGATTTCCCCCTGCTGAATTCCCAGCCGATAGGAATAAGTATCAAAAACCTCCGCCACATGATAGACTTGAGAATTCGTCATCAACAACAGCTGTTCAAAATCCACATCCGCTATGGCCCCCAGCCTCAGGATCAAAAGAGTGATGATCGTGGGGGCAATCGCCGGGAGCGTAATATAAAATATTTTCTGCAAACGCCCCGCCCCGTCTATGGTGGCCGCTTCATACTGAGATATGTCCACACCCGCCATGGCGGCAAGGAAAATGATGGTGCCCCACCCCGTATTCTTCCAAATGGTCTGCGCGATCACAATCGGCCAGAATGCAGACGGTTTGGATAAAAAAGAAATCGTATCCACTCCCAAAAACGTCAGAAATTTATTGATCACACCAACGTCCACCGATAGCAGGAAGAACGTCATACTGGCGATAATAACCCACGAAAGGAAATGCGGCATATAAACGATGGTCTGAATGAATTTTTTGTACCGTTCATGGGCCACTTCATTCATTAGAAGCGCCAATATGATCGGAACAGGAAAATAAAATATCAACGAAAGAAGATTAATTGCCAGCGTATTGCGGAACATTGTATAGAAAAACGGGTCTTTAAAAAGCGTGATAAAATGGTGGAATCCCACCCATTCGCTGCCTCTCATTCCCACATAGGGGTTGTAATCCTGAAAGGCGATGGCCAGCATTCCCATAGGAATATATTTAAATATTACAAAATACACAATGCCCGGCAGCATCAATAAATAGATATACCTGCCTCGTTTCATTCTGCAAAACAGATTATTTTTCTTTGCAGATCCACTCTGCATTCTGTTTGCTGCTTGTCTTGTAACCACCCCTGCACCTCCGTCCATATGAACTTTTAAAGGGCCTGCAGCTCTCTCTTA
Source organism: Clostridiaceae bacterium (assembly GCA_018378255.1). Lineage (GTDB taxonomy): Bacteria > Bacillota > Clostridia > Lachnospirales > Lachnospiraceae > CHH4-2. Next base: position 33,565 of record JAGZXV010000020.1, read on the forward strand.
ACACCTTATTGTTTCAATGGCTGCAGGCTCCTGTTTAAAGCTATTCTTCTATTTCAAAGCCTTCATAAGATTCTGCAAATTCCTGATAAGCCGTTTTAAACTCCGGCATATTGTTCAGCGTATCCACATAGGATTCATACTCTTCTATGGTGATCTGTCCGATGATAACTTTTGTCGCATAGGCCGCCCATTCGTTTATATATTTCGGCCAGACCTTATTCCAGGTTTGTGAAGTTGCCACGGTAAAGGGATCGATGGTGCCGACCTCGTCCACATTCCAGGAATCAAACAGCTCTCTCATCTGTTTGTTGTATTCCGCCGACGCCTGAGGCGACCCGACCTTCATGTACGCATCATATTTTCTTGCAAATACCTGCTGCGGCGCGCTGGAGCCCATATCGATATTTTTCTGCTCAGTCAGTACCTTTTCTCCATTCACCACATTGTAATGTACGCCTTCAATCCCATACATTGAAAAATCCAGATATTCCTGTGTACAGGTTTCTTCCAGATAATCCAAAATTTTAAGCATCTTTTCTTCCGGCACCGTCTTAGAGATAAAGAAGCAGTCAACAATGCCTGTGCCGTAAGAAAAAGCATAACCGTCTTCACCTTTCAAAGGACCTAAAACATCAACATAAGCATCCTCTTTTACCTGTTTTAATGTCTGTGTAAAAGGATAAGCCCATCTCATGCTCTCATTCACCAGACATGCCGCCGCGCCGGACTGGAAAAGCTCTGTAGCCTGAGTCGGCTTCATAACTGAAAATTCTTTGGAAAGAATTCCCTTGGAATACATGTCCTTCAGCCATAGGATATAGTTGGTAAAACTGGGTGACAGCTTATTATAAACCAACCCGTTCTCTTCATTATAATAAGGCGTGTTCACTCCAAAAGCAGCCGTAAATCCACCGCTGCTTTGGGTTAAGAGATCCTGCTTAGATACCATACCCACCATATTGGGATTAGCTTTTACAATTGCTTCCATAGTATTTGTAAATTCTTCAACCGTAACAGGCATCTCAAGTCCCAGCTCATCCAACAAATCCTTCCTGATCAAAGGATTGCTCGAAACCTGTGGCTGGCTTCTGGGAATGCCGTAATTTCTGCCCAGCACCCGGCTGTATATCCACGCATTTTTCGGCTCATTATTCAACAGATTCGGATATTTGGAAAAGTCCCCCAGATAGTCCGTCAGATCCCAGAACGCCCCGTTTTTCACTGCATTTACAAACGGAGGATTGTTTAAGTTATTGGAAGGATTGGCTACCAGAACCTCAGGCAGGTCCTTGCTGGAAAAAATTAAATTCAGCTTTGTTATGTAATCCCCATCCGGAATCCATTCCACCTCAAGCTTGGTGTTGGTTCGTTTTTGAAACTCCTCCCAATAGGCATTATTCATATCAGGAACCTGGTCGAACAGTCTCACTGTCATCTTGATATCCAACGGCTCCTCCTCTGCTACCGCCTGGGTGCCTGCCGTGGTTTCTCCTGAGGCAGCCTGTGAAGAAGTTTCCGGCGTCTGCGCCTGTCCGCAGCCGGTTGTCATGGCTGCAATCATACCGGCCGCTAACAGAGCCGATACCGCTTTTCTTTGAGTTTGAAATATGTACATCCTATCCCCTCCTGAAACATTTTTTTATTGTAATGCCATCTTATCCTTTTGACGATGGCTCTGTAAATATTCAATTCTTACTCTGGTTGTATAATCTTGTAAACCAGCATAGTACAATCTTATTATCATAGTAAATTATTATCGAATTTGTTTGATTTGTACATTTTAATTATAATTTCAGCCACGAATATGTTATAATTTCATATAGATCTTATCATTAAACGGGGGAGGAAAACGACTTGATACCATCTAATTTGAAAAAACTCTTGAAACACACAGTTCTGATCCGGAATGTATGTATCCTGTCCCTTTTGTTGTTCATCCCATTCATCACACTCATCCACGCGACCATACGAATCAGTTCCAAAGACCTGATGTCCTATACTAAAGAAACAGAATACCAGCTGCTCAACAGCCAAAAGATGGACATGGAGGCGAATCTAACCATCATTGACAACATCGCAAACCAATTGCTGTTTGATAATGATATACTGTTATTTACCCAGATAGATCCGTTTAATCCGGATTATGAGAAAATCAAAGTGATATTGCAGAAAATTGAACGCACCCTGTATTCATTAAAAATGATTGATTCCATCTATTTATTTGATAATGTCCATCCGTATGTCCTGTCCGATGTCATGGTCTACAAGGATAAGTTTTCTGATCCCCTGGTGCTATACGATGATTCCTATCAAACTCCAGGACTAAAAAAACTCCGGGTTTTGGACAGAAGCACTCCTTATACAAAAACAGCTCCGGTCACAATCATGAGTTATGTGAGGAAGCTGCGCGGTTTTATGGGAGACGAGGATATTACGCTGGTCATCAATTTAAATGCAGGCGTTTTTTTGAATTCCATGCTGAGTGTATCACAAAACAGCACCTTTTTAGTCACAGGTGAAGAGAAGCAGCCACTGGTGGCCGTGCACAACTCCGCATTCACAGATTTGAAAACGCTGGATGAGATATACCAGACCGATGTCCATTCATTGATCGAAAGTTCTGTAACAGACCAGTCCATAGATGACAGAAACTATGTTTCTTCCATAGGTTCCGACACGTTCCGGCTCTCCTTCATCAATATACAACAAAATGATTTCTATATAAAAAGCGTAATAAACACCACGAAAAAATTAGTGATCCCCTATGTACTGATCACCGCCTCCTCCATGATTCTGATCCTGCTGGCCTCTTTTTATCTATACCGGCCCCTTAAAAACCTGCTGAAAAGCCTGGAAGGCTTTACTTCAGAAGAAGCGGCCACAGTCAACAATGAGTACAGCAGAATTGACCATTTGGTTAAGAACCTGCATACCCAGAATCAGAGGCTGAAACAAAAATATGACAGCTCCTATCCCTATGTGGAGGCCTATGCCCTGCATGAATTCCTGGTAACACCCAATTTCAACAAGGACAGCTTTTATTCCGCCTTAACGATGCTGGGTATGGAAGTCCGGCATCAGAATTTTCTGCTGCTCCTGATCAAATTCAATGAGGAACATAACAGCAAGATGCCCGGTCATTATCTGGCCCCCTTTTTACAAAGGCCGGAGGATTTGTCATTTTGTTATACCATCACCGACAGCCGCGGACTTGCCGTATTGATTAACACGGATATCCCCAGGGACGCGTTGTTACAGCTATTAGACGAAATAGCCCAAAGCCTGATTGAACCTTCTGCTTCTGCAGTATTGGGTCTCAGCGAAGCGTTTTGTGAAATCGATCTGCTGCCCATTTATTACAATGATTCACTCAACAAGATCACAAAGAAGACCTTCCATTCGCCCCATACGGCAGAGGTCTTTGACCTGACGCTGGATTGTCCTGCCCCAATTCCCGACGAAACCGCACTTCCGCTGGAATCCCTGATCCATCATGTGAAGCTGCAGAACATGGAACTGGCATTGAAGGAGGCAGATCAGTTATTCCATACCTCGGTAAATCTTCCGGAATACAGCGAAAGCCATATGAAATATCTGGTTTTCCAGATGGAACGAGCCATATATAAACAGGTTCTGCTGCTAGGCGGCATCTATGATGATGGAAATATGAGTGAATACCAGCTATTCTCAAGTATCGGACGGGCCGATCATTCGGAAGATCTGCATTGTCAACTGACGTCCTTTATTGAGAGCAGCATCGATTCCCTCTCTTCCCTTGTTCAGCGCCATTACCATGAGATCATTCTGCAGACCCATGCATTCATAGAAAGCCATTATATGGAAGATATTTCTTTGCGGGATATTTCAGAACATGTGCACTTGTCTCAGAATTATCTGTGCAATATATTTAAAGCAGAATGTGGGGAAACGATCATGAATATGCTGACGAGAATCCGTATGGCTGCGGCATGTGAGCTTTTATCCGATGAAAAGCTGCTCGTAAAGGAGGTAGCTGCAAAAGTGGGATATAATAATGTACAGAGTTTCATCCGCTTTTTCAAAAAGGCTTACGGCATGCCTCCCGACCAGTACCGCACCTCCCTGCGCTCCGGCTCCTTGTAAAAATATAGTGCAAAATGTCATCGATATTTAAAAAATGGACGTCGGCATCAGCAGGCGGAATCGTTATCCCCTAAGGTTAGTTACTTATAAATTTTTTGGGAGTATACCGGGAATAAGATAATTCCATTAAAATAAAAAACGTCAGCAAATCAACTGCTGGCGTTTTTTATCTTTTTTCCTTTTCGTTTAAAGACGAAAAAACAAGGCCCTTCAAAAAATGAAGAACCTTGTTTAGATATAGTTCAAAAAACCTTTTGCGTTACTTACTGAAATTAGTCTTCAACTTTGACGATTTCTCTCTTGTTATAAGATCCGCAAGCCTTGCAAACTCTATGTGGCATCATAAGTTCTCCGCATTTGCTGCATTTAACTAAATTTGGAGCGCTCATCTTCCAGTTTGCTCTACGTTTATCTCTTCTAGCTTTTGAAGATTTATTCTTTGGACAGATAGACATGGTTACACCTCCTTAAACTGATTAAAAATATCCTGGATCAACGACATTCTTGGGTCTAGCGAACTCCTATCACAGTCGCAAGTCTCATGATTGAGATTCGCTCCACATCTATTACAAATCCCCTTGCAATCTTCATCGCACAGGACTTTCATAGGTAAGTTCAGCAGCAGTTCATTACAAACTAACTGGTCTACATCCAGATTATAACCACTTACGTAAGGTTGTTCATCCAGTTCTTCGATCCGTTCTTCTTCAGTCTGTTTCATATCTAAAGAAGCTTCTATTGATAGATCAAAGTCATTCCTCACAGGATCAAGACAACGGCTGCACGGTATCATCAGAGAAAGTCTTGTCCTTCCCTCTAAGAACAGTGTGCGGTCGCCGAGGTTCCTGACCTTTAAAGTCACTGGCTCTGCATCAACAATATCATACACACCATCCGGGGCATGAAATTGTTTCATCTCAATATCTTGTACGTAGATCTTCTCTTTTCCTTCACTGGTAAACAACTCAGACAAATTAATAAGCATACAAATCTCCTTACAGGTTAATATCAGGAGCTATACGCACCTCTGCTATTATACATACGTGGTTCAATTTTGTCAATATATTCTTTGATTATTTTACCAATTCCAATGTTTCTCTCGCAATTGCAAGTTCTTCGTTGGTTGGAATCAGCATAACTTTTACTTTAGAATCAGCAGCTGAGATCACTCTCTCTTTACCGCGGACATCATTTGCTTCGTCGTCAATCTTAACGCCAAGATATGCCAGGGAGCTGCAGATGTTCTTTCTTCCGGCTTTATCATTCTCGCCGACACCAGCTGTAAATGCGATTGCATCCACGCCGTTCATAGCTGCCGTATAAGCGCCGATGTATTTAATTACACGGTAGATAAATGCATCCAGTGCGACTTCAGCCAAATGATTTCCTTCTGCTTTCGCTTTTTCAATATCACGGAAATCGCTGGAAATTCCACCGCTCATACCCAACACGCCTGATTTCTTATTCAGGATGTTTAAAAGCTCATTCACATCTTTTCCCTCTTTGTTGCAGATGAACTGAACAACTGCAGGGTCGATGTCACCGCTTCTGGTTCCCATAATAAGTCCCTCAAGAGGTGTAAGTCCCATGCTGGTATCCACACATTTGCCGCCGATGGATGCGGATACGCTGGCACCGTTTCCAAGATGGCATACGATAACCCTTGCAGTTTTAGGATCTAAGCCGCCGAATCTGATGGCTTCTTTAGAAACAAAGCTGTGGCTGGTTCCGTGGAAACCATATCTTCTGATGCCGTATTTCTCATAATATTCATGAGGAATTGCATACATATAAGCTTTTTCAGGCATTGCCATACCGAATGCAGTATCAAAAACTGCCACATTAGGCGTTCCCGGCATAGCTTCCTCACAGGCTTCAATGCCCATTAAGTTTGCAGGATTGTGAAGAGGTCCTAAATCGAAGCATTCGCGGATCACTCTCTTAACATCTTCATTAACAATAATGGAATCGCTGTAAACGGTGCCGCCATGGAGAACGCGGTGTCCAACAGCTGAAATCTCACTGGTATCTTTGATAACGCCGTAAACAGGATCCTGAAGCGCATCCATAACCATCTTGATGGCTGTTGTATGGGTTGGCATAGGGTTTTCCACCACATATTTGTCCTTGCCGGCCGGTTCATGAGTTAATTTAGATCCCTCAATACCGATTCTTTCACATAACCCCTTAGCGATTACGCTTTCATTTTCCATATCAATTAACTGATATTTTAAGGAAGAGCTTCCGCAGTTAAGTACTAAAATCTTCATAATCTATTACTTCTCCTTTTATTCTTATTCGTTCACCTGAGCCTGTACAGCAGTAATTGCTACAACACCAACGATATCCTCAGCAGAACATCCTCTGGACAAATCGTTAACCGGTTTTGCAATACCCTGGCACATTGGGCCGTAAGCTTCTGCTTTTGCAAGTCTCTGAACTAATTTATAACCAATATTTCCTGCATCCAGATCCGGGAATACAAGCACGTTAGCCTGTCCGGCAACTTTGCTTTCCGGAGCCTTGGAAGCGCCGATACTTGGAACGATGGCTGCATCTAACTGCAGTTCTCCGTCAAGAGCCAGTTCCGGAGCGGCTTCTTTTGCAATTCTGGTAGCTTCCACCACTTTTGTCACATCATCATGTTTTGCGCTTCCCATAGAGGAATGGGACAGCATTGCAACTTTTGGTTCTTTTTCAACTAACATCCTGAAGCTTTCTGCAGAAGAAACAGCGATTGCAGCCAGTTCTTCCGGGTTCGGATTCTGGTTTAATCCACAGTCAGCGAATACAAAAGTTCCGTTCTCGCCATATTCACAATTTGGAACTTCCATTAAGAAGAAAGCGGATACTAATTTAGTACCTGGTTTTGTTTTGATAATCTGAAGACATGGTCTTAATGTATTGGCAGTTGAGTGGCATGCGCCGGAAACCATACCGTCGGCATCACCGTTCTTGATCATCAGACAGCCATAGTATGCATAATCTTTCATCATGGTTGCTCTGGCATCTTCCGGTGTAAGACCTTTGGATTTTCTCAATTCTACGAATAAATCAACATATTCCTGAGTTTTTTCATAAGTAAATGGGTTTACAATCGTTGCTTTGGAAATATCTAAGCCTTCGCTGTTGGCAGCTACTTCTTCCGGTGTACCGATAATAATCAGGTTTGCCAAATCTTCCTTTAAAATCTGTTCAGCTGCTACAAAAGTTCTTCTGTCCATGGACTCAGGAAGAACGATAGTTTTTTTGTCTTGTTTTGCTCTCGCTTTAATTACATCAATAAATCCCATGATATAATACCCCTTTCATCTTTTCGCATTTATCTATATTATATACCAGTTGTTTTTTGTATACAAGCCATATTTTTCTATTTTCGTGTATTTTTTTCCGTCCAAACAATAATCCTTTACCATATAACAATTCTTTCGTATAATAAATTCATCACCTGCCGGACTGCGCCGGCTGACTGAGACCGCCTCTCCCGCCAAGCGGGGCATAAAGACGGCAAAAATGTATGTTCATACATCTTCTCAGATACGTTTAACAACTGCATTCAGAAAGGGAAAACACATGAAGGTTGTCGGTTTAATTGCAGAATATAATCCGTTTCATAACGGTCATTTATATCATATCCAAAAAGCCCGGGAATTAACCGGGGCTGAATACGTTATCGTAATTATGAGCGGAGATTTTGTCCAGCGCGGCGCTCCTGCTGTCTATGATAAATACACCAGGTCTATGATGGCCCTCAAATCCGGGGCTGATCTGGTTCTGGAAATGCCGTCTGTTTTTGCCACCAGCAGCGCAGAAGACTTTGCAGCCTGCGGTGTCGCTCTGTTAGACCAGCTTGGTATTGTGGATTTTCTCTGCTTTGGAAGCGAATGCGGAGAGGTCGGACCGCTTTTAAAAATAGCCGGTGTTCTGTCTGAGGAACAGGAGGACTATCAGGAATTATTAAAAGATTATGTCCGTTCCGGCCTGACTTATCCGGATGCCCGGGCTAAAGCCCTCACTTCCTGGCTCTCATTAGATCCTTTGGAAAGCAGTCTTTTGCTCTCTCCCAACAATATTCTGGGCATAGAGTATATAAAAGCCCTGCTGAGAAGAAAAAGCGGAATAATCCCCATAACCGTCAAAAGAACCGGCCACGGCTACCACGATCTGTCTTTATCCGGCGAGTTTGCCTCCGCTACGGCTATCAGAAAACTGCTGGCCGGTCCGGACGGCCTCACCTCAATCGCCAGCCAGGTCCCAGAACAGGTTTTGGAAGCTATTTTACAGGGCATGCCTGTTTTTCCGGACGACCTGACCTCCCTATTAAACTACACGCTTCTCACCCTGAGCCGGGATGGACGGGATCTGACGGAATATCTGGACATTTCCGAAGAATTAGAAGGCAGGATCAAAAGTCTGCTTTTACAGTATAAAACCTTCACAGAACGGACAGAAGATTTAAAAACAAGGCAGTACACTTACAGCCGCATCAGCCGCTGCCTCCTTCATCTCCTTCTTGGAAGCAGACAGGATGATGCGGCCAGGTACCGGGAAAATGGCTACTGCGGCTATGCCAGAGTCCTTGGATTTAAAAAAGAATCAGCGGTTCTCATGACCGGTATCAAAAAACACGGTTCGATTCCGCTGATTACAAAACCCTCGGCAGCCGGCCCCTTAGTCAGCCATGGGTTCCTGCCCATGCTCAATCAGGATCTGTATGCCTCTCATGTCTATAATTCCATTCTCTATTCCAAATATGGAGTTACGGTAAAAAATGAATATACCCGGCCTTTTGTCATGATCTAAAGTGTGTTTGAAAATTGCTTTCCATCAGATGTGCATCACAGTTTGTGGGAGATTTGTCCCGAATGAAGGGCGCATAGCAGGCTATGTAGCCTGAATTCGGGGCAAATATACCGCAAAGTGGAGCGTGCTGATGGCAGAAATGAATTTTCAAACGCGCTCTAGTCATTTAAAAGCAGTCCGGCAAGCGTCGGTTTCACCTGGAGAAAGTCAAGGACCGCCTGGATTTCCTTCCGGTTGTCCTTTTTTTCTCCCTGTTTGACCGCTCGTATCAGAATATTTTTCGGAGTGTGCTCCATATCGATAAATTCCAATATCTGTGTGCGGTATCCCTGGTTTTCCAGAATCTCAGCCCTCAACGCATCCGTATAAAGAGCTGCCATCCGCTCTTTAATCAGGCCATATTGGAAAACAGGCTTCATCAGTTCATTTTCCATCTGTTTATTCCACTCATGCTGACAGCATGGAACAGAAAGAATAACAGAAGCCCCCCACGCCACCGCTTTTGCCAGCGCATAATCCGTTGCAGTATCGCAGGCATGGAGGGTAACAACCATATCCACATGATCCACCCCCTCATAGGAAGCGATGTCCCCATAACAGAATTTCAAATTGTCAAATCCATATTTTTCACTCAGCCGGCTGCACCGGTCTATCACATCCCGTTTTAAGTCCAGGCCGATTATGCGCACAGGATATCCCTTTAATTCTTTCAAATAATAATACATGGCAAAAGTCAGGTAAGATTTTCCACACCCGAAATCGATAATTGTAGTTTCTCTGCTCTTGTCCAGCCGCGGCAGAATATCCTCGATGAATTCCAAAAAGCGGTTGATCTGGCGGAACTTATCATATCTGGAACGGATCACCATGCCTTCCGGTGTCATAACTCCCAAGTCTTCCAGAAATGGTACCGGACGCCCCTCTTCCAAAACGTAGCGTTTTTTGCGGTTATGATCCAAAACCGGCGGATTTGCCTCCATCTTAGGCTGGGCTGCCTTTTTGCATTTAACTGTAAGCGTTCCCTTTTTGCTCACCAAAACCGTCCCGCTTCCCAATTGAGATGAAATCTCCGCCTGCCGGAACCGGCCATCCAGCAGATCCCTGATATAATCTTTTATTTCCGCCTGAGTAAAATTCTTATGAAATGCCTGCTTTCCCACAAATTCCTCTGCCTGATATGTCAACGTTCCCCTCAGTAAAAGGGGACGGATCTTCACTTTCATGCAGCCGTCTTTGCTGACAGGATTGCTGATTATAATCTGAAGCAGCCGGTCATTTAAAAAATATTCCAATGTAGATTCTAATTTATTATCCGTTATCAATGTCTTCTTACTCCTATTATCAATTTTCACATCGGATGGACATCCGATGCTTCTTGACCGAAAAAAACGGTCAAGAAGACGAGCCGTTCTGAACAGTTACATCTTAACATAAAAACCACCTGACAACCAGGTGGTTTTCCATCAATTCTCTTTATCTACCCAACTGCTTCTGAGAAGTTCGGGATAATTTTCAAGATGGGCATAATCATTAAAACGCTGCAGGTTGAACCGTTTTTTACCGGGATGGTATTCCAGTTCCGTAATGCTGCAGTTTTCCAGTCCGCTGCCCAGCATCCGCATCTTTGCCAGATCCAGTCCCATCAGGTATGAAGTAAGGCTTCGTATCACGCCGCCGTGGGTCACAACTGCCACACGGTCATATCCGCTATGTGTGATTTCATAGAGAACAGGAAGAACCCGTTTTACCACATCAGCCCCGCACTCTCCACCCGGATAAGGCAGGTCTTCTTCCATCCTGTCCTGCTTGATTTTAAAATCAGCATATTTTATCTCGATCTCTTCATCGGCCATGCCTTCCATATCTCCAAATGAGATTTCCCTGAGCTCCGGCCGTATGAGATGTTCCACATTCCAGTAGAGATTAGCCGCCTCAGCCGTCTGAACGGCACGTAAAAGATCGCTGGAGTAAACCACCTGTGGGTTGGCCTTCACAAGCCGCTCTCCCAATAACGCAGCCTGGCGGTATCCCTCTTTTGCCAAATCCACATTGACATTGCACAGCTTACTGCATTGTCTCCCGTGACGAATCAAATAAATCTTCATATACGCAGCTCCTAATTCTTGAAACTGTGGATCGGAGCCGGAATTCTTCCGCCTCTTGTTACAAATTTTTCACAGGAATAAGGATTAACAGGCATTACGGGAGCGTATCCTAAAAGTCCGCCGAACTCTACGGTATCGCCTACCGTCTTGCCGATAACAGGAATTAAACGGACTGCAGTTGTCTTCTGATTGATCATTCCAATAGCTGCTTCATCGGCAATGATGCCGGAAATCGTTGTAGCAGGCGTACTTCCCGGAATTGCGATCATATCCAGGCCTACAGAACAGACGCAGGTCATAGCCTCCAGCTTTTCTAAGGTCAAAGCGCCCATGGAAACCGCATCGATCATA
>JAGZXV010000021.1 GCA_018378255.1 Clostridiaceae bacterium
GGTTCCAACGGCCCCCATGGACGGTGCAGGAAATTATACCGTCCTGTGTGAAGCTCCCGTCGGGCGGGCATACACGGCATGCTGCCCACGAAGCTGTTGTCGAATACAACCGAGCGCTCCTGCAATCGTGTGAAATTGGGCGTATGTGTCCAGTCACAGCCATAAGTGGACAGCATCCTCCTGTTCAATGAATCAAACATAACCATAATCGCTTTCAATTTTTCTTCTTTCCTTTCCTGGGGCCTGTTTTATTCCTCCGTTTTGTTTAAACGCGCATCTGCTTCGTTCACGGATTTTTCAGCAGCTTCCGTCAGCAGCTCCTCCACACTCTTCTTGGATGTTTCCTGCAGGGTTTTCCACACGGATACTGCCATCAGCAGGAATGTGACCAGCAGAAACGCCACGCTGATGGGCCTGGTGAAAAATATGGAAAAGCTCCCTCCCGACATGACCAGGGACTGGCGCAGATTCCGTTCCGCCAGGCTGCCCAGCACCATGGAGATGACTAATGGGGTCATGGGGAAATCCAGCCTCGATAAGACATAGCACAGGATCCCGAAGACAAGCGTGACCTTCACATCGAATACCGTGTTGTTCACGGCAAATGCCCCCAGCACACATAGAACCATGATCAGTGCCACCAGAACATTGGCCGGTATTTTCGTTACATTAACGAAGAAACGGCAGAAAAAACGTCCCTCAAACAGCATCAGTATGTTAATGATGAGCAGGCCTCCCATAATTGCATAGACCCAGTACACATTTTCCGTAAACAAGGTCGGCCCCGGCACGATTCCCTGCATCATCAGCGCTCCGATCAGGATGGCGGTCACGCTGTCGCCCGGTATTCCCAGGGTCAGAAGCGGGATCAGCGTAGCGCCTGTGACCGCATTGTTGGCGGTTTCCGATGCGATTACTCCCTCTATGTTTCCCTTTCCGAACGTCTCAGGCTCCTTCGATGCTCTCTTCGCTTCGTTATAAGCCAGAAATGAGGAGATCGCCGCTCCTGTGCCTGGCACAGCCCCGATAAAGGTGCCGATACAGGAGGATTTGAGAATCGTCTTCCAGTAAGGCAGGATATCTTTGATCTTCAGGCTGGCCTTGCTGTAGCCGGCAGCTGTTCCTGAGTTCTGGTCTCCGTCTCTCATTTTGGCAAACAGCTCTGTCAGCGCAAATGCTCCCAGCATGGCGGGGACCAGAGCGATCCCGCTGCTCAAACTGGTAAATCCAAAGGTAAAACGGGTCACCCCTTCAATGGGATCAATGCCGATCATGGTGATCAGCAGACCTACGGAAGCCATCATCAGCCCTTTAAAGGCATTTTTGCTGGTGGCAACGGAAATCACGGTCAAGCCAAAAAGCGCCAGTGAAAAATATTCGGGAGATCCGAATCTGAGGGCGGCCGAAGCCAGCTTAGGCGCGAAGAACATCAGCATGGCACAGCTGAAAATACCCCCGATCACAGAGCTGACCAGTGCCGCATACAGAGCGTTTCCACCTTCCCCCTTTCGTGCCAGAGGATAGCCGTCCAGAACCGTTGCGGCCGAAGCCGGCGTTCCCGGAGCTTTGATCAGCACGGCAGTTATGGACCCTCCGTAGATTCCTCCGCAGTACACGGCCAAGAGGGTGAGCATGCCGGTAATCGAATCCATACCGAAGGTCAGCGGCAGCAATATGGCAACTCCCATGGTAGCCGTCAATCCCGGCAGCGCGCCTATAATGATTCCAGCCGCCATGCCAAGGAGCATGAATAACAGATTAGTCACGGTAAAAATCGTTTTTATCACATATAACGCGTCCATTTTTCCTCCTTAAGTTATGGCAGTTTTACATACAGCACTCTGGTGAATACCAGATACATCACCATGATAAAAGCTATTACAATCGCATAATGAAGCGGTTTCTTATCCCGGACATATAACAGCAGGGCGCTGCAGCAGATTGCGGAAGAAAGGATAAATCCCAAACGGGTGAGGGCCGCCGCATAGACCAGCATGATAACAGCAAACACCAGGACATGCTTTTCCTTCGCCCACGCCATGCCTGCATAGGCCGGCATGGCGCTTCCGTTTTTTCTCGTTCTCAGATAATGCGTCAGGTTGATCAGCAGATTGACCGCGCTGTTAAAGACCAGGATCACTACAAGGACACGAGGCATGAAATAGCTGGTCAAAAGCTCATTTCCCATACTGTAGGTGTCCGCATACCGGATGCAGTACGGCACGGCGTTCCAAACTGCAATTCCAAAAATGATAAAAAATACAGAGGTTACTATATTAGTCTTATATTGGTTCATGGCATCCTCCCACAGGCCTGCCGGCCTCAGCCTTTAGCCGCATCCAGACAGCTTATTTATGCTGCCCGGTCGCCGTAAGGACTTCATCATATGCATCGTAACATTCCTTCAGTTTCTTATCCAAATCCTCTTCGCTCATGATATAAGTGTCAAGGCCGTTCTGAGACCTGATGAATTCCTTATAGGAATCGCTCATCACAGATAAATCGATCACAGCTTTCAGATAATCCACAATCTCATCTGGAGTTTCAACAGGCACTGAAATCCATTTAAAAGCAATCACCCAGTCCGTATTGTCAAATCCCAGCTCTTTCAGACACGGAACATCGGGAAGGGCTTCGCAGCGCTCATTTCCAAAAACCGCAATGGCTTTCAGGGTTCCATTGGCCACTCTCGGCGCCGCTTCCGCCAGGTCGGCGGTGGAAATGGTGATATGGCCTCCGATCAGGGAAGTCAGCGCGTCGGCCGCGCCTGCAAAGGGCACCATCTCGAACTTGCCGTAGATATCCATTTTCATGAACAAATCGCTGAGCCCGCAGTTTCCCACCGAACCGGGGTTGGACGTCCCCCATACGACCTTCTCCCCATCCTTCATCATCTGTACCACCTGTTCAAAGTCCCCGATCTCAGAATCCGCGGGAACCACAATCACAAGGGGCTCATCCGGCGATATGACGGAAATATTGCGAAAATCCTGGAAGGGATCATAGGTCAGATCCGACAAATGCGGTTTTATGTACCAGGGGGCAGGCATACCTGTGATGATCGTATACCCGTCCGGCTTCGCCTTTGCACATTCGTCAGCCGCAATTGTGCCGCTGGCGCCCTCCCGGTTCACGATATTCACAGCCACCCCCATCAGCTCCGCCATCGGTTCCGCCAGGGCCCGGGACATGATATCCGTCCCGCCTCCTGCAGTCGATCCCACCAGAATTGTAACCGGTCCCTTGGGAAACTTCTCTGGCTTTGCCACCTTGCTGCCGTCTACGGCAGTTATATATTCAGTGCTGTCCTTAGCTGTCTCTGTTTTGTCAGCGGATTTGTCAGGATTTCCAGTTGTCTTTGCCGAGGTACAGGCCGTTATGGCGCCTGATGCAGCGAAGATGAGAAAGAATGCTGTCAGTTTTTTCATGAATAAAATCCCCCTTTTCTATTTTGATGGTTAGATAATGCATCATGCATGATGCATTATCTATTTGAAGCGTACCACACTATATACAACAAGTCAACTATTTTGTTTTCTATTTTAAATATATTGCACAAAAATAAAGCAGTAAGAATGCGGAAGCTGCCTAACTTCCACATTCTTACTGCTCTCACTGACGTTCAAGGTGTTATAAAAAGTTCCCTTTACCCATATGCCGCTTTATAGGCTGTTTTCAAAATAGTTTTAGACGAACCTGTTGCTCCCTCTTCATATCCATGGGATTCCAGTATTTCTTTCATCATCTTCCATGACTGTTCAAAACAGAGCTCGTACAGCCACCATCCCTGTTAAAACAACACTATCAAACACTTTCTGACATTATAGTTCTGAGCCAGCTCCCGGATTTCCTCAATTACCTGTGGTTTTATTCCTGATCCATCCATATTAAACCTCTATGCCGAAGCGTTTTTGCGCAAATATTGTGTTACATAGGCACGCGCTGAAAATTTCACGCTGATATTTCAGCTTCTCAGCTGCGGTTCAAATTCGTAGCTCCAGCACAAACTAAGGGGAAATAATAAGCCATCATGATTGTTTTTCATACTATTTCTTAGCCGCCCTATAAAATTCCCTTAGCTCTTCCTTCTTTTCCTCCGAAAGCTGCGTTTTCTTAATTCCCTGAATCGCGCCCTCCATAGCCAGAAGACGGTGGATACAGGCGGAACTGTCAATGGCCTTGATTTTCAGCCAGGCCTGTTTGCTTCCGATCTCCTTTAACTGCTCATACGTGGTAATTCCCACCTGATTTAATTGGCTTTCAACAACCGGACCCAAGTTAGGCAGCTTTGCCAGTTCTCCCATATTTCTTCCTCCTTATCTGGAACTATATTTAAAATGCGGCCTTACAGCTTTCGCGGCCGTCTAATTCATTTGCTTCTTTTTATAATACCACACTTTTATCTGATTTCCACCTTTTCCTACCTGTTTTCTCCCGGAAATGTGATGAGCTGATCTCCTTCTATCCGGTATTTTAAAGGTTCCCGTTTTCGTTTCCCCTCCAGAATCTCATCACCTGTTTTACCGCAGGGAAGATCCGGGTTTGACGTGTCAAAAACCAGCTCGATCAGATAGTCTTCATCCACAATATAAGTCAATGTATAGTTCAGGGATCCGTCCTGATAGGTGCCCGTTGTGGTTCCCAGCAGTTCCTGGACAGCAGAACTGGTCATATCAGCCGTAATCATTTTCACCTGATCCGAAGTGACACGGGTTTCCGGCGACAGGAATTCTTCCATCTCTTCCGGCGTCATGTCCTCAAACCGGAATCCGTTCCAGATATTGCGCCTGGTATATCCCGGCCCTACTAAGTCTACACGCCAGCTTTCACCATCATCCGGTATTGCAATGGTTTCAGTAAAATTCGTATGATAGTTCTTGCCGCGGGAAAGCCGGTCGGCTCCCATCACCTTCACATCCAGAGTGTTCCCGTAAACGCTGCTTTCCTTCACCCGTATGCCGGTAAATTCCGTCATGCTGTAGTTAATCGTTCCCCGCACAGTCAGTTTACCCGTCTCTTCATCAAATTGGCATTCGTAGGTCACCGAATTGGGATCTACCGGATTTCCGATTACATAAAATTTAACAATCACAGACACCACCGCGGCCAGCAGAAGCAGAGCCATTCCGATAGCTGCCCTGAGAAGGCTTTTTTGTCTTTTTCTTATTTTTTTCAAAAAATCAATTTCCTCTTTTTCTTTGACATCCATCCCCTCGACCGGCATTTCCATCTCCGCTAACATGCTGCGGCAGCTCTCACATTCTTCCATATGTTCCCGGATCATGCGGCCGCTGGCCTCGGAAGCCAGATGTTCCACATAAAGGGGAAGCAGATCCTGAATAATATCACAGTCAATCTTCCGGCTCATAAAATCTCTCCTTTCATCAATCCTTTTCTGCCGCGGTAAAATGTAACCCTGGCCCAGGTTTCACTCTGCCCCATCACTTCGCCGATTTCCCTAAAACTCAGTTCGCCGAATATCCGCAGATACATCACTTCCCGCACAGGCTCCTTCATCTTATGCAGCGCCCTCATCACAGCCATTTTCTGCTCCGAATATAAAAGCTGTTCATCCATGCCTGCGGTTTCCCACTCCATACTCTCCGTAAGTTCCTCTGTCCGGTGTTTTTTCCTTTTCTCCAGATCCTGCATCCAGACGTGTTTGGCGATTTGGCACAGCCAGGTGGATACTTTACATTCCCCATTATAGGTTTCAAGAGAATAGACGGCGCGGTAAAATGTCTCCTGGGTCAGTTCTTCCGCCCAGCCGCTGTCCCTGGTTTTCGCCAATAAATATTTATAGACCATATGAGCGTATTCCCTATAAATCCGGTCCATATCCTGCACTGTCATTCCCCCTTTCCCTCTATACATCCGTTTTTTTATCTTTTCGTTACAATAATAAGGCGGAATGCTGTAAAAAAGCAATACAGCATTCCGCCCATATTAAAATAATTTTGAAAATCCTTGTAACTAAACTATGATAACCTTCCGAAATTCCTTAAAAATCTCATCTTATCAATCGCTTTTGAAGCCTTCCACCAATTTTCACTGATGGCAAATTCCCTGCCGTACCTCTCTCCTAAATCAAACCAGGACCAGGTAATATTCCACACACCGCCCGGATTTCTGGTTTCAATCAGGTAGTCCAGCTCCTTCTCCACAATTTCTTCATTCCCCTTGTAAGCCGGTGCATGTGGAGACGGAATGCATTCCGATGGCCTCATACAGTAACCGCTCCATTTGTTCACATCTCTCTCGATGGCTTGGTTAACCAGTTCAGGAAGCCGTTGTTTCGCGGCGGTGCAGTCAAATTGACTTGACAAACCGCTCTGCTCGATATCCCCCACCAGCATGAAGATCCCGCCGGCGCCCATTTCTCCCAAATCTTCCGTTGTTTTCACCTTGTCCAATAGCTGTTTTGCATAGCCTGCCGCTTTTTTAAACAGTTCGGAATCCCGGTCTGCATAATGAAGTATCGTACCTGCCAGAGAAGCGGTTATACCCGTTCCATGCAGGGCATTGGCCTCTTCATCGTAAGTCCACCACGGAGCACGTGGACATTGATCATTAGATGGAATGGAGAAAAACCATCCCTGAAAGGAGCAGTACCTGCAGTTCTCCAAATACCGGAAAATCCCCTGTACCATAGGATCAGCCGGATCAAATGCCCCTATATCCCGCAAAATACCGATAGCAATTAAGGTAGTATATGGCGTGGATTCCGGGTTCCAGCAGTCTGCTTCCAGTACGTTTCCGAATCCCCCGTCTTCATTCTGATAATAGGCCAGTTCCTCCACTATCTTTTCACGGCTTCCATCTTCAAAATGATACTGCCAGACAGCCAATTCCAATGCCCTGGCATTGCGGTGCATCCAATTCTTCACTTCACAATATGCTTTTTGATCTAATTTTTTCATGATTGTCCTCCATACCGGAGCGTTTTTATGCGCAAATACTATTCAACGCAAACATTGCGTAACACAAACATTACGTAACGCAAACATTGCGCTACGTAAACTTTACGCTATGCAGGCACGCACTGAGAATTACCGCTCCTCAGCTGCGATTCAAATTTGTGGCTCCGGCACAAATTTGGGTGTAAAAATAATCCATTGGGATTATTTTTCACACGAACCTCATTTCTACCGCCGTCCGCGGCCTTATGTGATAAGGCTTTCCAGGCCTCCGTAAACTAAATACCGGCGCCCCCGACAGCCTGGAATGTTTTGAAACTTCCATTCCGCCGCTTTAGAGTGTGTTTGAAAATTGCTTTCCGTCAGATGCGCGTCACAATTTGTGGGAGATTTGCCCCGGATGAAGGGCGCATAGCGGGCTATGCAACCTGAATTCGGGGCAAATATACCGCAAAGTGGGACGTGCAGATGGCGGAAATGAATTTTCAAGCATACTCTAGCATGTACATACGGCAGAGAAGATTCTTCAAAAGCCTTCCGTTAATCAATATACCATCCGCAGATAAATTTGTATTGTAAAAAAACGACATCTACCGGTTTGACAAGGCAATCTGCCTTGCCTGTTCCGGAGTCACTCCATGAAATCGTTTAAATTCCTTTAATAGATGGGACTGATCGGCATATCCATAACGGTAAACCGCGTCCTGGATCCCAAACTGTTCAGATCGGGCCACATCCCGCCATACATTCTGATACCGGACCAGATTGGAAGTTCGTTTTATGGTCATCCCAACCTGCTGCAGGAACTGGCGTTCCAACTGCCTCTGACTGATACAACTGTACCTACAGATTTCCTTGACCGCCGCCGTTCCCGACGATGACAGAATCTGTTGAAATGAATTAAAAAGGTTGTGGTTGACCCGGCCTTCATCTAACCTGGCAGCCAAAAACTTCTCCACCAGCTGTATCCGTTCTTTCACATCCAGAACATAAAAAAATGGTTCAAACACGGTCATCCACTCCTTCTGAACCGCTTCCGCATCCAGTACCTGATTATAAAGCTCCCGGAAATCCAAATTTAAGAACAGATGAGCCGCCCAAAAATGAAACCGCACCGCAAAGCTGGAAATCCGTTCCCCTGTCGCCAAACGCCTTTCCGTTACATAGGAATGGTCCTGCATTCCGCACCATCTTCCTGTAATCTTCTGTCTGGTATGATTGACCGTGATCATCAGATCGACACAGGTATCCGGTATCACCAGCACTCCTCCGCCCTCTCCCGTTTCCGGCATATTTTCCGGTTCCGAGGTTGTCCAATAACAGGATATATACGGTTTCAGGGCCTGGCAGGGCGGATATTCGGCATATGTATGATTGGATAAAAATGGCCGTGATGTCAACGGCCTGTATTTTGTATGAAAATCCAGCATGAGCTGTTTCCTCTCTCTTTCCGTAATGTCAAATCACTCTTCCAGCTCCATCCATGCCTCATAATAATCGTACCTTTCCTGGTCACAGACTGAAATCAGAAATCTTCCAAAAACAAGTCCCGGAGCAGCACCCAAATGCCAGGCTTCATCTGCAAATGCCTGGTAATTGCTCTCTTCCCTCCCGTCGGAAGGCAGACAGAGCAGCCCCTTGAGATAACGTTTCTTCTGATCATCAGCCCTCCTCAGAATCATGCCCTTCTCTTCTTTTGTAAAAAGCCCGTACCGGATGGTTCCGTCCGGAGAGACGAGAACGGCTGCCTGATAGGGATCGGTAACAAACCGCTGGAGATCCTGCTCACTTTGAAATGAAAAATCTTTAATGACAGAAAACCGCCTCTCTTCCACCACAAAACAGTTCTGCCGGCGCAGTTCACTCAGTTGTTTCAGCCGCTGCTGTTTTATATGGATCCGTTTAACCGCCAATTGTATTTCCCTGGCCTGTTCTTCTAATTTCTTCTCATTTTGATCTAACAGCTGTTGGTATTCTTCTGCATTCATCTGCGGGATTTTCCGCATTTCCCTGAGGGGAATGGACAGGCTGCGGTTCAAAAGCACCTCGCAGATGTCCAGCATGGTCTGTACGGACGGATATCTGTAATGATTCTCATCCGACCGTTCAAACCTGATCAGCCCCTCATTGTCCCAATATCTCAAAGCCGAAGGGGCGATATGGAACAGCTCTGCCAATTTTGTCAGCGTCTTTTGTTCGTTCAATCTTCCACCGCCTTTCGGACTGCCGATTTATAAAAAGTTCTTGACATTAAAGTTACTTTAACATTTATACTCTCTATCATACTAGAAAAGTGAGGTAATTACAATGACTAACAAATTTTTCCAAAATGTACTGCCGTCTATGCTAGCTTTCGCGTTTTCGGGCCTGTATACAATCGTAGATGGCTTTTTTATCGGACAGAACATCGGCGACACCGGGCTGGCGGCTATCAATATCGGATTTCCGCTGGCTGCCTTTATTCAGGCCATGGGCACTGGCCTGGGTATGGGAGGCGCCATCCAATTGTCCATCTGCCGCGGCAGAAAAGACGGGGAGCAGGAAAAACTCTATCTTGGCAATACCCTGGGATTTCTGCTGGCTGCCGGTACCATCCTGACGGCACTGTTTTTCTTTCTGTACCGGCCTCTGCTGTCAGCCATGGGCGCCAATGGACACGTGTTGGAGGCCGCGTCCGAATATATGAGAGTCATCACAATCGGAACCGTATTCCAGCTCTTTGCTACAGGCTTAACGCCTATTCTCAGGAATTATAACAAGGCTTTGCTGGCCATGGCCGCCATGGTCTGCGGCTTTGTCACAAATATCCTGCTGGACTGGCTTTTCGTGGCCCATTTCCAGGCAGGAATGACAGGGGCGGCGCTGGCAACCGTCATCGGCCAGGGAGTTACCATACTGCCCTGCCTGGCTTTCCTGGTTAAAAAAGCAGCCGTTTTAACATTCAGTCACTACAAATGGAGGCCATCTGTCATAGGAGGGATCATAAAAACAGGGGTTTCCCCCTTTGGTCTGACCATGTCGCCCTTTCTGGTCATGATCCTTCTCAACAAATGGGCTATGGCTTACGGCGGGGAATCTGCAGTTGCCGCCTATGCGGTAATTTCTTATGTGACCTCCATCGTTCTTCTGCTTCTCCAGGGAATCAGCGATGGCAGCCAGCCGCTGATCAGCCTGAGCCTGGGACAGGGAGATTTAAAAAGTGCGGAACAAGTCCGGATTTTGGCTTACTTTTTCTCCGCAATCGTCGCTTTCATAACGGGCGCCGGTATATTTTTACTGGCAGATTATATTCCCCTTCTTTTCGGAGCGTCCGGTGAGGTGGGCATAGCTGTCGGTCAGGGAATCCATTTTTTCCTCTCAGGTTTCCTTTTCGCCGCATTCTGCAGGGTAACCACATCCTATTTTTATGCTACTGGCAAAAATAGATCCGCCTACCTCATGGTTTACGGGGAACCGGTTCTCTTATCCGTTCTGCTCATAACAGTTCTTCCGAAAATGATGGGACTCAATGGCGTATGGCTGTCCGCCCCTGTCTCACAATTTCTTCTGGCCCTGACCGGCCTTGCGCTGATCCGGCTGGAAAAAAGAAAAAAAGCCCCATCGTTTACAACTCCGGCAGCGAAACGAAGTCACGAAAGCGCATCTGTTTAAGCAGCTGGGAAAGTCAAATGAAATGCCATCTGCGGCAGGATTATCCATGATTCCTGCCGCAGATGGCATTTCCCTTGATTTTCCCGGTTTTTGTGGTAGTATGGACATATTGTTCTATAAAAATGACATCCTATGATGCTGCAAACGTTTTAGAGGAGGATTTAAACTTTGATACAGGATATCACACCACATATTTTCCATAACGAATACAATGAAAAGGAACCACAGACCGACAGTTTAACAATTATCACGCAGAACGGCTCCGTACTGATCTGTGAAAATGAGGACGGGTTCTCATTCCCCCAATACGGTCAAATCACTCAGTCCGGGGGGAATTCCATATTTTTATTCACCATTGACGAGGTGGATTATTTTTGGCTGGACGGGGCGGGATTGCTGCCACCCGATGGATTTCATTTTGTGCCCCGCAGCAGTTTCCGCTCCCTCAGACCGAAACATCTGGCATTTGCAGGCCTTACTGCTATGCACATAATAAATTGGTACCAGACCAACCGTTTCTGCGGATGCTGCGGCCAAAAGCTGGAACATGACCACAACGAACGGATGCTGCGCTGTCCTGCCTGCTCCAATCTGGTCTACCCAAGGATTAATCCGGCTGTCATCGTAGCCGTTACCAATGGTACCAAACTGTTAATGACCAAATATGCAGGAAGGGAATATTCCAACTATGCCCTGGTAGCCGGATTCACAGAAATCGGGGAATCCATCGAAGAAACGGTACAGCGGGAGGTCATGGAAGAGACAGGAATCCGTGTAAAAAACATCACCTATTACAAAAGCCAGCCCTGGGCTATGACCAGTACCATTTTAATGGGATTCTTCTGCGAACTGGACGGAGACGATACCCTCCATGTGGACGAGCAGGAACTGTCCCTGGCCGTATGGATGGAGAGAGATGAGATAACGGCCAAATATGATGATTTCAGTTTGACGAATGAAATGATATGTAGGTTTAAGGGAGGGATTTGAGTTTTTTTGCGCAAGTTCCCCCTTTCCTGATGTTTTTCTCTTTCTGAGGAAAAAAAGATGTTAGACATAAACTTTAGCAGAATTAGCAAACAGAAATAAAATCATCGGTAATTTCACAATATTTGTTGATTCGATAAAGATCCAGACAATAAAGTAATGGAAAACCAGCATCCGTAGGATTCCAGACCGCCTCTATTTTTACCCTGCTCCAAAATCTCTTTATTCTCCATCATCTCCAGTACCCAGCTGTGAATCCAGGGAATGAGGGGCAGACGGCAGAGCGGGCCGGCGGCTTTGGTTTTCCCCCGGATGCGGTTTCAGGCCCGCAGGAGGCCGTGGCACGGTTCGCGGTTCCGGCGATTTGTTCCGGCCGTCGGCAGCTCTTGGGCGGATAGGAGGGGAAATGGAGGGGAACTCGCTGACCTCAAAGTCAGCGAGTTAGAGAGCCTGAATTGAGAATTTCTTCAGAAATTCTCGATGAATGCTCTCGGTACCCTTCATTTTCCCTCCTTTCCGTCCTAGAGCTGCCCCGGCTGGAACCATGAGCCGGAACCGCGAACCGTGCCACGGCCTCCTGCGGGCCTGAAACCGCATCCGGGGGAAAATCAAAGCCGCCGGCCCGCTCTGCCGTCTGCCCCTCATTCCCTGGATTCACAGCGTTACTCCCCACTCATTAAATAAAAATTTTTCCACAAACCGCATAAATAACCGCCCCAACCGCTCCGCTGGCGAATATCGCCGGTATCGGTGCGATCACCTTTTTTCGAAGCAATAGTAAAAGCACCACACACATAACAGCCGCAACCCAGTTGGTATTTCCAAAATCAACCTGCCCAGCCCAGACAGCGTTCACTGCAAGGCGGACTGCCGCTGATATGATCAGTGCACAGACCGCTGGCTGCAGACCTTTTAATACCTGCTGTACCCCTTTCAACTGTCTGTACTTCATGTAAAACCATGCCAGCAGCATGACAATGATTGCGGATGGAAGTACATAGGACAGGGTAGATACCACCGTACCGGGTATTCCTGCCACCTGAACTCCCACAAAGGATGCGATGTTAATCCCCATAGGGCCGGGAGTCATTTCGGATACGGTGATCACATCCGCAAATTCCTTCATGGTCAGCCAGCCGCGTCCGCTCACAATCAAGTCCTGCATCAGTGCCGTTGCTCCATAGCCGCCTCCAAAGCCAAATAATCCAACGATAAAAAATGTCTGAAATAACTGCAGATAGATCATGCCGCTCCCCTCACTTTCTCCTTATATCCGTTAATAACCGCTGCAGCAATGCTGATGGCGCCGCAGATCAGGATCAGCCTTATAATGGGCACGCCAAAGAATATGGCAGCCACGGCGGCAGCGGCCAAAAGTATATCATTCAGAAGATTCTTGTGTTTAACCACATTAGCGGACATGTTGACTGATACATTAATCATCACTGCCGCCACCCCGGCTTCCATTCCCCGCAGCACTAACCCAACGATATAATTGCTGCAGAATGCTTCATAGATGAAAGAAATCACCGATAAAATCACCATCGGAGGCAGCACGCTTCCGGCAATGGAACAGACCGCTCCCCGGATCCCCGCCACCCGGTACCCAATGATAATGGAGGTATTCACTGCCATAATCCCTGGTGATGATTGGGCAATGGCAATCATATCCATCATCTCATCCTCATCAATCCACTTTAAATCCTCCACATACTTTTTCTGCAAAACCGGTATGATGACGCCTCCCCCTCCAAATGTACAGGCGCTGATCATAAAATTGGAACAAAACAGCGTTTTCAATTTATTCGTCGTAGAATCTGTTTTCATCATCCATCCCCTCCTCTTTCCTGATACTGCAGCGGTTCAGACATATTGTCGTCAGAACTGCTGTCCATTTCAATTTCAAAATCTTCTTTCGTTCAAATGAAGTATAACACTTGCATATCCATGTGTAAAATAATATAATTGCATTAGTATCATATCATTTTTAGTATGGATTGGAGGGCTTATGACCTTAAAACATATGACTGTCTTCTGTACCGTTTGTGAAGAAATGAGCATGACAAAAGCGGCAGAACGCCTCTATATGACCCAGCCTGCAGTGAGCAGGATGATCGGTGAACTGGAAAAACACTATGATGTCCGTCTCTTCGACCGGATTGACCGCCAGATTTATCTCACCGCCGCTGGAAAGCAGCTGTGGAAGGACAGCAAAAATGTACTTCTCAGCATGGAGCAGCTTGAAAACCACCTCCAGTCCAAGGCAGTTTCCCCTGTTTTAAAAGTGGGCTGCAGCCTTGGAATCGGCATCACCTATATCCAGAATTATCTGGACCGGTATTATGAATCCTATCCCGACACCCTTGTGCGGATAACGGAAAATCACAGCAGTTATGTGGAGGAAAAAGTGGCTGTGAACGAACTGGATCTGGGTATCATCGAAGGGATTGTCCATTTAGACACTCTGGTGTCCACCCCGTTTCATAAAGACGACCTGGCCGCCGTATGTGCTCCGTTTCATGCTCTGGCCGGTTATTCAATTGACCGTTCCTCCGCCCCACTTTCCCTGCGGGATCTCAATGAGGCCGGGTTAAGCCTTCCTGAAAATGGAACCGGAACCAGGGAACATTTGAACAGCGAAGCTGCAAAAAACGGAATGAAACTGACGCCCATCTGGTCCACAATCAATTACTCCAATATTTTCCAGCAGGTGTTAAACGGCAGAGCGGTTACGGTACTTTCCCGCCACCTCTTAAAAGACATGCTGGAGAAGGGAACTTTAGTGGAGCTGAACACAGATTTCCATATCCGGCGCACCTTTCATATCATCCGCCATAAATATAAGTATTTAGCCTCCAATGCACAGTTTTTTATCAAACTTTGGGAATCATAAACTGCATAAAAAGGCAGTCCGCCCGCAGGACATCACCTGCAGGCAGACTGCTCATTACCATTCAAATATAGGCCTTTTCAAACTTTTGGCATACCATCTTATCGTTCTCCGCTTTACGCCGGCCAGCCTGCACAGTTCTTCAATCTGGTCGTATTTTCTCTTACTGTTGGAAGAAGTTCCAATCCAGTAATCTTTTCCTTCCACTTTTATCTTCTTTTCTCTGCCCCTGAAATATCCGGCGGTAAAATCGATCTGTTTCCTGTCATCGTTCAACCATCCCCCACACCAGGCAATGATATCAGCATTGGTATAGTGATAATTTGTGAGTATATATTCTGTAGTTTTAACCATGGCCTCAGCTGTACTGTCAACGGAAACGTCCAATTCGTCAACCTCTGTTCCCAGTTCTATGCGGTTGACCTTCAGGGACAGTATATTGTTCGCCGTTCTGGCCGCCGGACCGGTAAACCATATTTTTCCTCCCGATTCCGGCAGTTCATTGACCACGCCTCCAAATTTCGTCCAATCCATCTCATTGACCAGATACTTAAAGAATTCGTTCTTTTTAAACAGATTGGAATTGATCTCATATTCTTCCACATAGTCACAGGAAAGATCCGCCGCCCGTTTGGCAAACAGCTCCATCAGCTCTGCCATACAGCTGCTTACCAGATCAAAGCGATCCTCAAATTCCGAAAAATCCGCACGGAAGAAGTTGAGCAGGCTTACCAAATATGAAGTGAAATACCATTTTCCATTCTGAAGCACAACCTGCTGTTTGAAATCCGGAAAATAAAATTCCTTTCGGAGCCTTTCATATAACCTGCTGGTTTTCACAGCAAAATTGACCGCTCCGTAGTACTTTTGGAAGACCAGGGGTTCTTCTGACGGGTCTGCGATCATCCATTCTTCTGCAAAAATATCAGTGTCCTTAAAATGATATTCCGCATTTAACCCGCTTTCAAAACTCAGCAGCGTATTGGTGCCTTTGCTTCTGGCATCTCCCGGCTCCCCGGCGCAGGCTTTTCTGGCCCTGGCAAATTCCACCAAGTCAATGCTGTGTTCGAATTTGCTGTCCTCGCCCCGTTTTACAAGCTTAAAATACGGTCTGCCCGCCATACGCTCCCTCTCCAGATATCCCGCCATTTTTTCAATAAATGGAGATGCAAAGGCGATATCTTCGGATTTAATTGGCTTTTGCCGGTTCAGCGCCACGCTGATCTCGCTGACCTCTTTTGAGCTTCCGTTTTGCTTTTTTTCCTCCTGGGCCTGAGGAATATGTATGATCCGCAGCAATACCTGGGCAGCCTTGGAACCGTTGATCCGATCCCTTATCTTCTCTTTCTCCGTCTCCGACCGGCACTCTTCCAGTTCATATTCCTGCCCATAGAAATACTCCGCAGCCGCAGTGATTGTCTGAGCACCGTTGATCACGGAAAACTTTAAATTCCCATATTCATTTAAACTCTCAAGCAGGATCTCACCCACCCGGTCCAGCTTAAAATCCCGCCACTCCACCAAAATGGTAACACCGTTATTCTTAAACCAGAATTGTTCCGGATTATGCTCCAGCGTATCTTTAATCGCCTGGTCTACCCCCAACTGCTCATTGAGACCATATCTTACATTTTTATCAAACAGCCGGTCCCCCACTTTATTATAGATCTCCACCAGCTGATAAAGATCTATAGACATCACATATCCCTTCCGCCCTTTCTTAAACTCTTCATTCCCCTCCCAGTTGATATGGCTTCTGGGAGCCGGCATCTGTATGAGTTCATACCGCTTCAGGTTTATGAGCTTGATATCCTGTTTCTTAAACTCATGATCCAATATAAAAGTGCAGTTGATCCGGTCTCTTTTATTCCCGGTAATCGTCCTCATCCGTCTCTTCATCTTCAGCCCGTCTTCAGAACCGAACAGTTTTTCCAGAAAGATCCGGTTTCTCATGTTTGTCACAAAACAGACCAGATGAACGCTTCCCAGACCGCCGTCATACCCATCGGCCATGTCGTTAACTTCATCCCCGATCTCCTTCAGCAGTTTTTCCCTGTCCCTGCACTGTTTAAATTCCAAAAATATGAATTTTTCCTCTGATTCAATCCTCATCCTGAGGGAATTGCTGATCTTGTACGTTTCCGTATTTATCATGCTATCAATCTCGTCACCAGCTTCTTTTTCCTCCCACCACTGTTCATCACAGTCAATGTCCCGATTGATTAAAATGTTTCTGATATATTCCCCATACGCTTCTTTTTTCTTTGTATTCATCTTGCTCACACTCATTTATCCCTTGTCCTTTCAACCTTTCCCTTATTCCGCCTGAGACGGTGCCGGCAGCTTGCAGTGAAACAGGCGTCCGGCCCTGCTTCAACGTTTCAATCGGTCAAAATCAGTAGTTGTCTGCCTGAAAATGTCTCAATACCGAATCGGCCCAATTCTTCCGTAAAATCATCAACCATCCGGTTATATCTGCCTATGATCTTCTTCATCTGATCCCTGGTAATCACTTTTTCTTCTTCATATTCAGGAAAATCCTCTAAAAAGTCCAACAGGCCGATCCGGTAACTGTTGATCACCGATTCCACATAAATCAAAGTCTGGTCCAGGCCCGCCTTCCCGGTATCTTCTTTTGCTTCTCTCTTTTTGTCTATGATATAATCGAAGTAATAATCCAGCTCTTTATTCAGGTTGTTCACCACGTAATTCAGCTCATGATAGCAGCAGAATTCTTCCGTATTCAATTTCTTGCTCTTTTCGCTGATATCGTCCACCAGGTTCATGATCTCCGGATAAATCGTTCCGGTATGAATTCCGAACATCTGCCGCAGCTCTTTTCTGATCTGTGGTTTCGCCTCTTTAGGAATGCGGATCCCATATGTCATATAATCCGGCAGATCGGATGCGTCATTTCCCTGGAATAAAATAAACGCTCCCTGCTGGGCAATGATCCTCTTGTTCAGCTTCGTGTGATCGATGAATTTATGGTTCTTTTCAAAAATGATTTTATCTGTATACCATTTTTTATCGCGGTTAATAATCGCATCATAATTGTCATTGGTATTCTGGGCGCTGGGGCTGAATATTTCATCTATAAAAAAGATAAATACCATCCCATCTTCCTGGTCCATGGATTCTGCCGGGTGATGGTAATAAGGTGTGACCGCAAAATAAAGAGCTGAAAGGCAGTTATAAGTCACATCCAAAAGCCTGCTGGGAAACTCCCCATGCTGGGCGTCAATGGCATTGTCCAGATATCGCTTGTCATTGGTCAGGTAACTCTGTCTCATGGCATCAAACAAGCTCTTTTCAAAAAAGCGGTTCCCGTCCATTACGCCCTTCCGAAAGATGTTGGCCCGGCAGGATGTGGGATACCATTTGGATTCTCCCCTGTATACCAGAATGCTGTCTTCGCATTTTCGGGCGGTAATGAGCTGGTCGATCTTATTGATATAAGAAGCAACATTTTTTATTGTATAATCATCCTTTTGATAAGCTTCAATGTTTTTATCTTTCTGCATCCACAAACTCTTTCCTTCCGGCACTATCAATCCCTCGCTTTTCAGTTATTATAGGTTTTCAGGCATTTTAACCGTTCATAAAACGATTTATAGACTTTATTATACTCAACCCGGCCGTTAAAAACAATTGGAATTACAAAAAAGCGGCTTCATTCAGCCGCTTTTTTACGATAACCGTTCCTTTACCCCTCTGCCATATTTTTTAACCAGCAGTTATATCTGATCCTTTTTTAACTCCAAAAGCCCGTTCAAAACATAACGTTTTTGATATTTCAGCCTGGCATACCTCATGATCTTCTTATAATAAACCGGGTTTCCCACTCCTCCCAATATGCCCACCAGGGGAAGACCCTGGATGAATTTCATCAGCAGCATATCCAGCGCAAATGCATCCGCAGTCCGTTTCATCTGGGTTTTCAGTTCCTGATCCGTGTCTGCCGTCTTCCTTCCCCGCTCCAGCCAGGAATCCACTTCCCCATTCAGCCTGTTCCACTCTTCCCCTTTAGCCAACGCTGTTTCCAAAAGTTTTAAAATAAACAGTTTTTCCTCAGGCATCGTATAATCATAACCGTAATGAAGAGATGTTTCATACACGCCTTTCAGGATAAAACCGGTAAAAAAGACAATATCGGGTAGCCCAATGCCCAAAGCTCCTAAACCAATTCCCTCTGCTGTTGTTATGGCCAGGTTTCGCAGATCCGGTGAGCCGGCCTTTTTTCTCATGTTCTTTATCTGTTTATAGCTTCCTTTCACCTGAACAGCGTAATCCTGTATGGAATAGTCCTCCAAAATCGTCTCTCTGTTAAAGGTTTTTCCGATTACTCCTTCTCCCTGCTCAAATACCACTGAAAAAGCGGTACAAAAGGCTTTCTGCAGGTTCCCCTGAACCTTGGCAGGAATCTTCTGCTCCAGTTTTTTCTTCCATGCGGGGTCGGCTTTCTGCTCCGCCGATTTTTTCAGCTTTTCCTCCTGGTTCACCAGGTATCTGAGTTCTTTTTCATACGCCGATCTTTTCTTCTCTCTTTTCTTATGTTCCGCCGGAATCCGGCCTCCGCTGAATATTTCCAAAATACAGGTCCCTTCTTTCTGCAATTCAATTCTTTAACGCACACTCATCAATTCTGCGGACAACGCTGTGCGTATACTCGGAAAAATATTTAGGCCAGAACGCATTTGCCGTAGGATTAAAGCTTTCATAATCAACGCCCAGCCGTTTATACCCTTCCGCCTTCATATTCATGATGACAAAGTTGAGCAAATTCGGATATACATCTCTCCCCCTGCATTCCGGAACGCAGAATGCACCGCATAAATTGCACATATCCGCCGTTTCAGTTGCTACGAATGTCTCCGCTTCATCTGAAATTTCAGCAAACGCGATGATCTGCTCTCCCGTTCTGGCAATAAATACCCTGGTATCTCTCTTTTCCCCTGCTGCTAAACACTGCTCAAAATGATTTATATCAGAACACATAAAACAAGGGCTTTTTCCCATATGCTCCGCCAACAGCCACCGGAGTTTTATTATCTGCCCCTCATCTGCCCCTGAAAGCTCTTCAAAAGTGATTCCGCTGCATGGACGGCATGGAATCACCTCCATCGGCCGGATTGCATCCACACACCGGCGGCCAAATCCATAGGTAAACATAGCATTTTTCGCCTCATGGTCATGGGCATACAGAGCGATTGAATGGTAGGCTATATTTTGACCCACCCATTTTTCAGCTGCTGCCTGGTACATCATTTGATAGATCATTTCCCTTTTTTCTTTCACCGCTCCATGTGCGTGAATAGGCGAAAAACACCCTCGTGCCAAAGATCCAAATATACGCTCCCTCGGCTTAAAACAGCATAGGAACCCTGTCATCCGTCCCTCTTCAAATGCCGCAACGCCAAGCCCGTTGGCGGCGAAATCTGCCAAGTCCGGAAACTTCACGATATCCGGCAAGATGGAGGTATACGCCTTTTCCTCGCCGTAATTCTCACAGGCGATCTTTTCCGCATCTTTTATGTAGGATTTTTTAAAGTCTGTAATTATCATTAAGTTTCTCCTCTCCATCAAGAAAAAAGCACTGATAGGGGGATTATAACAGGTATTTTTTTAATTGGCAACAGAATCGGTATGCGCTCCGGAAGTGCCCCGGTCCCATCATATTCTCCCGGCTTCTGAAGTGTCAATATGAAAACAGGGAATTAATAAATCCTGCAGACAAACAGCGCCCTAAAACCAGACGCTGTTTATAGAAAATACAGATGACAACTGATATGAAATTAAGAAATGTAAAATATAAGTGATTCCTTGCTGTCCGGCCATGTATTTAAAGCTGTCTCACTTTTTTCAAAAATATCATAAATGACAAGATATTACAATATTTTTGCATAATTAGACGTTTTTAAAGCATATTTGATCATTCTTTACTGCATTTTCATATTTTAATCGACTAATAACCTATGAAATTCCCTATTCATTTTCCTGCTAATTGATCCGTTTGAAAAGCCCTGTTATCTGTCTCCACAAAAATTGATACCAGAGTGTGTTTGAACATTGTTTTCCATCAGATGTGCGCCACAGTTTGTAGGAGATTTGTCCCGAATGAAGGGCGCACAGCGGGCTATGTAACCGGAATTCGGGGCAAATATACCGCAAGGTGGGCGTGCAGATGGCGGAAATGAATTTTTAAACGCGCTCTAAGAAAGGATTCCCTCCTTTTTGTTCCAATTTAAAATTAGTATGATATACTAAAAGCAGCAGGCATTCTTTTAAAGGAGATTCAGAGTATGAAAACGCGAATATTAAAAACCATTTTATCAGCTTTATTAATGAGCATCATTTGTTCTTTTGCCTCTTTCGCAGGTGAATGGAACCAGAATGAAACCGGCTGGTGGTATGACAATGGAGATTCCACTTATGCCGCAGACGGCTGGCACTGGATTGACGGGAAATGCTATTATTTTACTTCAGACGGGTATTGTCTGATAAATACGGCAACACCGGACGGATATACGGTTGGCGGGGATGGCGCATGGACGGTGGACGGTATCGTACAAACCCAGTGCCTGCCCGATGCCCAGACGCACACGCTGGGGGAATTAAAGCTTACAACACCCGAAGGTTTTATATTACTTGAAATGTCTAACACGGAATATAAATTTTTTTCATATGATTACAAAACCGTGATCGCAGTTGGATTGGCGGAATATAATCATCCTGATTTTACAGAAACCGACTATGATAATGCGGCAAAATCAAAATACGGAGAGTATACCCATAAAGCGATGGTTCAGTTTGGCCCCACAACATGGAGGCGCTATTACTTTGAAACAACAGAGGACCCTGCCATAAGCAGCATGGCAATTTATTATAGATCTGTTGTAGATAACGTCTATATAGCTATCATTGCAACAAGTGATGAAAGCGAACCATTTCAACCGAATACGTTAATGGCCGCCATGGTAAATAAATAAGCCGTCAATCTCATCCTTATCCTTTTTTCCGTTTTAAAATGTCATTCACTTCTTTGACCCCAATTCTCCAAATGGCTGCCACCTTCTTTTTGTTCTGGTATTTATTGAAGTCACTAACAACATCGTCATCTGTCCACTGGCTGGGAACAGGTTTATTTATAAACGTCATTCTTTGTTCTCTCCTATTATTTTATGTCGGTTATTATCTTACCATATTCTGTCCTGCGATCCAACAGAATTATCAAAAGCCTCTGGATTATATCTGTTTCAGGATGTATCAGTACACACTTCCGGCGCTATCCGCATACATTGTATTAAAATACTCTGGCGGTAATATAGAATGGCTCTTGATCCACTTGATCTCTTATTCGGGAACACGATACGAATAAACAATGCTTTAGTAGAGGAAGCTTTCTGTTTTAATAATTCTTCAGGAAATATATTGATCACATACGCTCCCTCTGGAGGAAATACCTCCTCCACTCAACAAACTCTCAGATTAAATATTAATCCAAATACTACTATCTTAAATTCCTTCGGACAAAGTATGTGTTTATGCTGCCTCCAAAGGGGAATGCGTGTTAATGTTATTGCTGACTCACGCATGACAAGGAGTATTCCTCCTCAGTCCAATGCAATTTTAATTATGGTTCAAAGCAGCTTTCAGCAGCCGTTTCCTCCACAACGGCCCCTTCCTCCACAACGGCCTCTTCCTCCACAACGGCCCCTTCCTCCACAACGGCCTTTCCCTCCTCAGCGGCCATCATCTACAACTACAGGACAGATTCTATTAATTGATTTTGATAATAACTATCTCATTACATCAGATCCAAATAATAGAAATAATCAAACGAGATTTAATATTACAAACACTACTACGTTCACAAACCGATTAGGTTTTCCCATAAGATTCAGCAGTCTGCAGCCAGGTCAGATGGTACGAATAACCCATGCAAATTTCCAAACTGCCAGCATTCCGCCGCAGACCACTGCGTTCAATATACAACAGTTATAGACAATACCGGGGTATCTGCCCCGGTATTTATCATTCATCGGTTCTTTCCGAAACTGCAAACATTTATCTCCATGACAATCCTTTTCTATGTCTTTGATTTCCTGTCAATTAGCATATATCACAAAGTTTATTATTAATTCAGCCGGTAAAAGGTATAGGCTCAGATGTGGAATCGTGCCGCCGGTAAGAATAAAATTAATACCCCACAGACAAACAGCGTCCGGAAACCAGACGCTGTTTTTAGAAAATGCAGATGACAACAGATATGCCGTTCAGAAATGAATCATGAAAATATTAGTGATAAATCGCTTTAACCGGTCATAAATCCTAAGCTGTTTCACTCACTCAAAAATAGCATAAAAGACATATTATTACAATATTTATGCATAATTAGGCGTTTATAAAGCATATTTGATCATTTTCGACATCATTTCCCCATCCTTTTTGATGCAGCCTTCTTCATTGGCTTTATGAGAATGATACACATAAGAATCGTCAATACATCGGCGGCAGGCTGTGAAAAGTAGATACCTGATACGCCAAAAATGCGGGGCAAAGTAAGAATAAATGGGATATAAAACACACCTTGCCGGATCATGGACAGAATCAGCCCCATCTTAGACGCTCCAATGGTCTGATATGTAATCGTCATCATATAACACAATCCAAAAGCAGGGTAAAGCGCTACTTGTGAAATCAACAGCCATCTGCCAAACTCCACTACGGCCGGATTGCGGTTAAACAGCAGGATAAGAGGCTGGGCCAGCAAACTATATACCACTGCCACCGCCACAGTCAGCAGCAGAGAACCTTTTAGTGCGAATCGTACCGATTGGTGGAAACGTTCTTCATTTTTTGCGCCAAATGCGTAGGAAGCTACCGGCTGATATCCCTGCATAAAGCCCATGACTACATAGCAGCCAATGAGAATCAACCGCTGCACCACTCCGTAAGCTGCAATGATGAGATCGGAATCCGGCAGAGGCTTTGCCGCAATATTAGTCAGCGAGGTTGCGGCTGCAAGACATATTTGTATAACTGCTGTAGGGATCCCAATGGAAATAACGCCCCACACCAGACTGCAGGTTGGCCTAAAATAGCGGGGTTTAACCTGGATGATGGAATGTCCGCCCAGATAGAACCACATCAGAATGCCAAAGGTCATAAACTGGGAAACGGTAGTAGCAAGGGATGCCCCTTCCACTCCCATATCGAACCCCCACGAAAACATAAATACCGGGTCCAGCGCCACATTCAACAGCGCGCCGGTGATTACAGCGATGGAGGATATTTTTACCGAAGATTCCGCTCTGGCCGCACAGTTAAGGCTTTGGGCGGGGAGGTTGAACATTGCGGCTATGAACATCCAAAATGCATAATCCTTCGCTTGAGGCAGAACCACGTCAGAGGCGCCGAACGCCCGCAGCAGAGGTTCCATGTAAAAAAGGCCCAAAATACAGAGCCCGACACCTATCAGGACGGACAATCCAACGATCGTCGTCACCGTCCGGTTAGCCCCCTCTTTATCATTCGCCCCCAGCTGACGGCCAGCCAGAACCGCTGCGCCCGCTGCAAAGATATTTTCCACGGAAACCATGATGAGCAGCAACGGCAGAGTGACGCCCACAGCTGCCAGGGCGATGTCGCTGTCCAGCATCCCGATATAAGCCGTATCTACAATATTATAAACAGCCTTTGCCAGCAAGGCCATGGTAGCGGGAACAGCCAGCTTGACAATCGCCTTTGCAGGCTCTATATCAGATAAAATGGATTGCTGACCGTTAGCATTTGCCTTATTCATATTTATTCCTTCCTTTCTGCCACGCCATACAGTAATATTTGCAGCGACCGCCTGCATATCTGTTCATGCTGTTTCCATCCATATTCTTCAAAGTTTTCCATCTGATACCGGGCGTTGATGAAGTCCTGATACAGCCGGAATATCTTTACCACCTCATCCACGGTGATGCCTGGCTGGAGCGGCACCTTTTCCAGCAGTTCAGTCAGTATGGAAACATTCAGCGCGTCGAAGTCCGCTCTGATTTCCAGAATCTCATGTTTCAAATGAGCAGGCGGCGAAATGACAGCTTCACAAAACAGCGGTCTCAACTGAGGATTTTTCTCAAAGAAACTCCATCTCATATGAAAATAGCGTTCCAAACATTCGTCTGCAGTTCCCAGAATATCAGTCGCGTCTCTTTTCAGACTTGCAGTCAAACGTTCAAAACAATTTTTCAGACATGCCAGATACAGTTCATCTTTATCTTTAAAATAATGATAAAGAATCCCTTTGGAAATCCCCCCCGTATTACAAATAGTATTGACTGAACTCAGGCCATAACCTTGCTGCGCAAATTCTTGTGTTGCGTTCTCTAAAATCTTTTGGAGGCTGATTAATTTTTTTTCTTCTCGTTTCATAGTATGTTCTCCTTAAAATAGACTTACTGGTCTGTTTTTACCAATATATCACAAACAGACCAGTAAGTCTATTAATTTTATATAAACTTTTTGGAAAGTGGTTCTTCAATCAAATATGTAGATTCAACAAGAAA
The DNA here is from genome assembly GCA_018378255.1 of Clostridiaceae bacterium. Taxonomy (GTDB): domain Bacteria; phylum Bacillota; class Clostridia; order Lachnospirales; family Lachnospiraceae; genus CHH4-2. The sequence continues at coordinate 25,002 of JAGZXV010000021.1, forward strand.
CAGAGCGGTCAAGATAGAATCCTGATGCTCTGTTCAAATTTTACTTTATTCTATTTTCCTGATTCTTTACAAATTTAAATATTTCAAAGGCATTTTCAGCACAAGTTCGATCATCAATGCGATTAAAATAAGAAATAAAAAGCATCTCTATCTATACCACTTCGTTATGTAAAATACCGTCACATATCGTCACGCCTTTGTTTGAATCAGTGATAACTTTATTTTTCTGCCGCTATGTTCCCGAACACTTTCATACTTAATGTTGTAATTTATCAGTAACCGTTCCAGACTGACATTCAACTTACGTGTGAAAACATTTGTCTGCATATTCCCATGTATTTTCCTTTACCCGTTTTCTTTTGTCGTTTTCATAGATTTCAAAGAAACTTCCAAAGGTCATATCAAGTTTTGCTTCCTGTTTCAGCATAGTTTCCCGCTCCCAGTTCAGAGCTTCCCGCTTGGTCGCAAAACCTCTCTTTTGTATCTGCTTCCGTTCCCCCTCCAATCAGTAAAGCAAAATACGGCGCGCCATTTTCCTGTGTTACCATCTTTATAAACTGCCATCTTATGTCTCCTTTCTGCGGCACTTTAAACGTGCCGCTCGTTGTAACATATTTTTTTATAGAAATACTGGGCATTTACCCGGCCTGCTACTGTAAGATAACCCTGTTGCTTTAATTCTTCATCGAGCTGTTTGGCAACTCTGTACGCATAGGATTTTGATACTCCTAATTCTTCTGCAACTTCCTGAACACTGATGAAAGTTTTACTTTGCAAGTTTACTTCTCCTTTCTTAAACATATTTATTTAAGTTTTGTAACATCATATTACTAATCATTTACCGTTAAGTCAAATGATTTGCAGAAAAATATTAACTTTTTTTGTTTAGTTTCTTATTGTTATTCATTTTCGTCTGTGTTATACTCTACACAAACATATATGTTTAGTTTCTCATCAATCAAAATTTGAATAGGAGCGAAATAAAATGGAAAATAAAGCCGATGTCTCCATATCGAAAACAAATATAGATAAGCTATATCTAAATACTGTGGATTTGATTCAGTATGCCCGTAGCCTTGCAGTAAAACAAGTGAATTTCATACAGTTAATGACCTATTATTCTATTGGAAGATGGATTGTAGAAGAACAGCAGGAAGGCAGCACCCGGGCAAAATATGGGCAACAGGTTATCAAGAATTTATCAGAAAAATTATTGAATGAATTTGGCCGGGGATTTTCTGATGATACACTGAAAAATGCCAGAAAATTTTATCTGATTTACAAGGAGCGAATAAGTGAAACAGTGTTTAGCCTTTTTGCAATCGAAAAAAGCGAAACGGTGTTTAGCCTTTTGAATGAAGATATGCCATTCCAATTATCTTGGTCGCATTATTTACAATTAATGCGAATTGAGAATGCTGAAGAGCGTAATTTCTACGAAATTGAGGCAGCGAAATCAAATTGGAGTGTTAGAACACTACAACGGCAATATAATTCAAGTTTGTATGAGCGATTGGCATTAAGTAAAGATAAATCAGATATTTTGCGTCTTTCAACAGAAGGAAATGTAATTGCAAAACCACAGGACATCATAAAACAACCGACAGTTCTGGAATTTCTCGGAATAGAAGAGAAGGCAAAATATGTGGAATCTGACTTAGAATCGGCAATTATTGATAAATTGCAAAAATTTCTTTTGGAGATGGGGAAAGGCTATCTGTTTGAAGCAAGACAGAAGCGCTTCACATTTAATGAAGATAATTTTTACGTTGATCTTGTTACTTATAATCGTTTGTTACATTGTTATGTCTTGATTGATTTAAAAGTTGACAAATTAACTCATCAGGATATCGGACAGATGCAAATGTATGTTAATTATTATGACAGATATGAAAAGTTAGATACAGAAAATCCAACGATAGGTATTTTGTTATGCAAAGAGAAAAATGATGCATTGGTCGAAATCACTCTGCCCAAAGATGCTAATATCTATGCTTCTGAATATAAACTGTACTTGCCAGATAAAAAAGTATTACAGGATAAGTTGAAGCAATGGATTGACGAAGAATACGACAACTAACGAAGGAGACTATTATTATGGCAATCGGACAACGTATCAAATTTTTCCGCAATAGAAAAGGAATGACACAGAAGCAGCTTGGGGAAATTCTCGGCTTTCTCGGCAAAACCTCTGATGTCCGTATGGCACAGTATGAGTCAGAAGCCAGAGTGCCTAAGATTGACCTTGTAAAAGAAATGGCTGGTATCTTTGATGTCAGCACTCATGCGCTCACTGTCCCCAACATAGACACCTACATCGGACTTATGCACACCCTCTTTACATTGGAAGATGTGTACGGACTTAAAATAAGTGAAATAGACGGGGAACTCTGTCTGCGTCTGGACAAGTCCAATCGTGACAACTATGCTTCACTGTTCAACATGTTTCAGGCATGGCAACAGATGTCTGCCAAATTGGAACAAGGCGAGATCACCAAAGAGGAATACGACCGATGGCGCTATAAATATCCAGAACTTGACACCTCTCAACATTGGGCAAAAGCTCCCTCTCAAGCACTTAGTGATTTTCTGGTCAGTGAATTAAAAAAAGAAAAATAAGCATAAAAAAACCTTACCGACTTCCTTTCCCATTTCTGGAAACTGAAAATCAGTAAGGTTTTTCTATGCTATTTGAAGTAAAATAACTTCGTTGTCGCTACATTCGCCAACTGAATATGCAAGCATATTCGCTTGGCTCATTGTACGCGCACATTATATCAGTAGGTATCAAATGTTGCCAAATCGTTGCCGCGCACTAAACAAATTTGTTTGAACACCTCATAAACTCTAGGTTTTTACATCCCACAAACTCACTCGAATTCTATCGTAGCCGGCGGTTTCCCAGTGCAGTCATACAGCACCCGGTTAACTCCCTTCACTTCATTCACAATCCTGCGTGTAACCGTTCCCAGCACCTCCCAAGGAAGTTCTGCAGATTCCGCAGTCATGAAATCAGAGGTCAAAACAGCTCTCAATGCGATCGCATAATCGTATGTCCTCTCGTCGCCCATACAGCCGACAGAACGCATATTGGTAACCGCTGCAAAGTACTGGCCCAGATCCTTATCCACACCGGCCTTTGCAATCTCTTCTCTGTAGATCGCATCCGCCTCCTGCACAATCCTCACCTTTTCCGGCGTCACAGCACCGATGATTCGGACGCCCAGGCCAGGTCCCGGGAACGGCTGTCTGAATACCAGATACTCCGGGATTCCCAGTTCTAAACCGGCTTTGCGTACCTCGTCCTTGAACAAAAGCCGCAGAGGTTCGATAATTTCTTTAAAATCAACGTGTTCAGGAAGTCCGCCCACATTGTGATGGGATTTGATCACTGCGGATTTCCCAAGACCGGATTCAATGACATCCGGATAAATGGTCCCCTGAACAAAATAATCCACTTTTCCAATCTTCTTCGCTTCATCTTCAAAAACGCGGATGAATTCTTCTCCGATGATCTTACGTTTTGCTTCCGGCTCTTCCACGCCTGCCAGTTTTTCATAAAAACGGTCCTGGGCGTTCACACGGATGAAATTCAAGTCATAGGGACCGTTAGGACCAAATACCGCTTCCACTTCATCTCCCTCGTCTTTACGAAGAAGGCCGTGATCCACAAACACGCAGGTAAGCTGTTTGCCCACCGCTTTTGCCAGCATAACAGCGGCTACAGACGAATCCACACCGCCGGACAGAGCGCAAAGCACCTTTCCGGTTCCTACTTTTTCACGGATCGCTTTAATGGAAGTTTCCACAAAAGAATCCATCTTCCAGTCACCGGAACACCTACATACATCATATACAAAATTGGAAAGCATCTTCTTACCTTCCTGAGTATGCATAACTTCCGGGTGGAACTGCACCGCATATAAACCTCGTTCCGCGCATTCCATACCCGCTACAGGGCAAACCGGGGTATGGGCCGTAACCTTAAAGCCTTCCGGCGCATTCTCAATATAATCAGTATGGCTCATCCAGCAGATTGTCTTAGATGAAACTCCGTTAAAGATCACAGAAGTTCCATCTGCATCCACTTCTGTCTTTCCGTATTCGCTGACCGGAGCGGTGGTAACCTTACCGCCCAGCATATAGGCCATAAGCTGAGAACCATAGCAGATTCCCAAAATCGGGATGCCCAAATCAAAGATCTCTTTTTCACAGCGCGGAGAATCATCCCCATATACGCTGTTTGGTCCGCCTGTAAAGATGATTCCCTTAGGATTCATCTCTCTGATCTCGTCCAAACTCAATGTATATGGATGAACTTCACAATACACGTTGCATTCCCTGACTCTTCTGGCAATTAACTGATTGTACTGCCCGCCAAAGTCCAGCACAATAATCATCTCTCTATCCACAAATCTTCCTCCTATGTCCTCTGTATTATGTCCTCTATATGCAGCGGCAGATATTATTCCACCGGCATCGTTTCATAATGTTCTATATTATATGACAAGAGTTTTTTGTTGGCAAGAATTTTTTATAAATATTTTTTAACATACTGTCCGGTGTAGGAGGCCGGGCATTCAGCCACTTCTTCCGGCGTTCCCCGGGCAATTACCGTTCCGCCCTTGTCTCCGCCCTCCGGTCCGATGTCGATAATATAATCCGCGGTTTTTATTACATCCAGGTTGTGTTCAATTACAATAACCGTATTCCCGCCGTCGGATAATTTTCTCAATATCTCAACCAGCTTGTGAACATCTGCAAAATGGAGGCCGGTAGTGGGCTCGTCCAGAATATAAATCGTCTTTCCGGTTCCTCTCTTGCTCAGCTCTGTCGCCAGCTTAATTCTCTGCGCCTCGCCTCCCGACAATTCTGTGGACGGCTGCCCCAGTCTGATGTAAGAAAGGCCAACATCATTCAGTGTTGAGATTTTACGGGCAATCGACGGCACATTTTCGAAAAATTTCAGCGCTTCTTCCACAGTCATATTGAGTACATCATAAATGCTCTTTCCCTTATACTTCACATCCAATGTCTCACGGTTATAACGCTTTCCACCGCAGACTTCACAGGGCACATATACGTCCGGCAGGAAATGCATCTCGATTTTGATAATACCATCACCGCTGCAGGCTTCACACCGTCCGCCTTTTACATTAAAGCTGAAACGCCCTTTTGAGTACCCTTTTGCCTTTGCATCAGAAGTGGATGCAAACAGATCACGGATCAAATCAAATACCCCTGTATAAGTGGCAGGGTTGGACCTGGGCGTTCTTCCGATCGGGGACTGGTCGATGGCTATCACCTTATCCAGCAGCTCCACCCCTTCTATTCCCTTATGCTTTCCGGGGATCGTCCTGGCTCTGTTCAGTTTTTTAGCCAGTGCTTTATATAGAATTTCATTGACCAGAGAACTCTTGCCCGAACCTGAAACACCGGTTACACAGGTCATAACACCCAATGGGAACGTGACGTCAATGTTCTTTAAATTGTTCTCCGCCGCCCCTTTTACCGTCAAATAGCCGGTTGGCTCACGTCGTTTATCGGGAACCGGAATCTTGATCTTACCGCTGAGATAAGCGCCTGTGATGGATTCTTTGCACTTCATAATCTGGTTCGCCGTTCCCACAGCCACAACGTTACCGCCGTGTTCTCCCGCGCCCGGACCGATATCCACTATAAAATCAGCCGCCCGCATAGTATCTTCATCATGCTCAACCACAAGGACGCTGTTGCCCAGATCCCGGAGATGAAGCAGGGTTTTCAGCAGTTTATCGTTATCCCTCTGATGAAGGCCAATGCTGGGCTCGTCCAGGATATAAGCGACGCCCACCAGGCCGGAGCCGATCTGGGTTGCCAGACGGATTCGCTGCGCCTCTCCGCCGGATAAAGTACCCGTAGCTCTGGACAGAGACAGGTATTCCAGCCCCACATTGATCAAAAAGGTTACTCTGGCCTTGATCTCTTTTAAAATCTGTTCGCCGATTGCCGTCTGCATCTTAGTCAGTTCGAGATTCTCTAAAAAAGATCGGAACTTAACAATGGACATATTCGTAGCTTCATAGATGTTCTTATCCCCGACAGTGACCGCGAGGGATTCTTTTTTAAGCCTCTGGCCGCGGCAGCCGGGACATGGGGTGATCCTCATAAATGTCTCGTATTCCGCTTTGGAAGATTCAGAATAGGTCTCACGGTAACGGCGGGCCACATTCATAAGAAGACCTTCAAAGGCCACATCATAAACGCCCTCTCCCCGCTGTCCTTTATAGTGAACCTTCACTTCTTTTCCCTTGGTGCCATGAATGATGACATCATGGATTTCCTTAGGATATTCTTCAAACGGAGTATCCAGACTGAACTTATATTCTTCTGCCAGCGCATCCAGAATCGCCCGGGTAAAACTTCCTTTATCCGCGCAGGACTGCCACCCCATCACAACAATAGCCCCCTGAGTGATGCTCAGGCTCTTATCAGGAATCATCAGGTCTTCATCAAATTCCATCTTATATCCCAGCCCGAAACAATCAGGACAGGCGCCAAAGGGGTTATTGAAGGAAAAGCTTCTGGGTTCCACCTCATCCACGCTGATTCCACAGTCGGGACAGGAAAAACTCTGGCTGAAGTTAACCGGTTCCCCGTCCGTCACATCTACAGTCATCAAACCGTCGGATAAAGCCATAACAGTTTCAATGGAATCCGTAAGACGTTTCTCAATTCCTTCTTTTACCACAAGCCGGTCAACCACAATCTCAATGTTGTGCTTAATATTCTTATCCAGTTTGATCTCTTCCGACAGCTCATACATATTGCCGTCCACCCGCACTCTCACGTATCCGCCTTTTCTGGCATGTTCCAAAACCTTGGCATGCTCTCCCTTCCGGCCGCGGACGACGGGAGCCAGAAGCTGAATCCTGCTGCGCTCCGGCATGGACATGATCTGGTCTACCATCTGGTCTACCGACTGCTTTTTAATCTCTTTCCCGCACTTAGGACAGTGGGGAATGCCGATTCTGGCATATAATAGCCTCATATAATCATAAATCTCCGTCACCGTTCCCACTGTGGATCTGGGATTGCGGTTTGTGGACTTCTGGTCAATGGAAATGGCCGGAGAAAGGCCTTCAATATTCTCCACATCAGGTTTTTCCATCTGTCCTAAGAACTGACGGGCATAAGAGGAAAGCGATTCCATATAACGGCGCTGACCTTCAGCATAAATCGTATCAAATGCAAGAGAAGACTTGCCCGACCCGCTGAGACCGGTCAGTACCACTAACTCATTCCTTGGTATATCAAGGGATATATTTTTTAAATTGTGCTCATTGGCACCCCGTATCTTAATGTATTGCTTAGCCATTCTTTAACTCCTCATATAAAATATACTATGGAACCCATCATATCACACTCCATTCCATTTTGCAAACACTTGTTCGAGGAAATTTTTGATGATAAATGAAACATCTTCCTTTATCTTTCCATAAAATCTGTTCCGGCATTCATCAAATTATTTTTCCTTTTTATTACAGCCTCTCAATCCTTTTTTCCGACCTTAATAGATATTTTAAGCACAAACTTTTCAGGGTCCTTCACCGCCAGATGGTTCATCATCTCCTGCTCATAACCGTTTCCCAATATTCGGTATTCCTGTGCGTCAATAAATCCAATCAGCTTTTGGTAGGATTGCGGCAGGGTCTGGTAAGAGCCGACATGATAGATAAATGCATAAGTCCCCGCAGGCTTTTTCAAATACTGGGGATGAGCCACAGTACCTGATATTTTACAATAATAATAATCTTCAATAAATTCACCTTCCAGCAGATGCTCCTTCAGCACGATGGAGCCGATGGGGAATTCTTCCTGCATTTTTATTTCTTCGATCACATTGAACAGCTGGTCTATGGCGTTCATCTGCTCTGCTGCGCTTCCTTCCTTAATAGAGAGTTTTTCAGTTACCAGCATATGTTCTTCCCCGCACTCTTCGATTCCGCATGTTCCGGCTTCTACAGTTAACGCTTTTTTCGTCATGGCCACGGTATTTCTCATAACCCGGCGCATCCGCTCTATTTTGGCCTGCTCCTCCTCCAAAACCCGCTCTTTATCCTGTAGAATTTCCAAAAAATATTCCGTATCCTGGTTATCAATATAGGATTTGATCTCCCGCAAAGGGGTTCCGCATTCCTTTAAACAGGCGATAATGTCAAATGTGGAAAACTGACGGTAGGAATAATAGCGGTACCCGTTTTCAGCGATCACCTCCGGCTTTAAAATTCCGATTTTATCATAATGAAACAGCGTATCTTTTTTTACTCCGCACAAGCGGGCAAATTCTCCTATTGGAAATAAATTCTCATTTTTCATACAATACCTCTTGACCGTTGGGTTACCCCATACTATATGCTCCTCATTGTATCACAACTTACAGGGAGGTAACAGACTTGAAATACTCAATTTCGAAACATTTTACAACAAAGGATATTTTACTTTTTACATTACCGAGCATCCTGACCATGATTTTTACGTCTTTATATACAATTGTAGACGGCATTTTCGTATCCCGCTTTGTGGGCAGCGATGCCTTGTCAGCGATCAATATCGTTCTTCCGGTCATCAATCTGACCAACGGCATAGGAATTATGATGGGCACCGGCGGAAGCGCTGTAATAGGAAGAAAGCTGGGTGAGGGAAATATTAAAGGCGCTCAGAAATCATTCTCACTGATCATTGCTTTTACATTTGGCTGGGGTCTCATCTGTACGGTGCTGCTGGTGGCGTTCTCCCGGGAAATTTCCCTGCTTCTCGGATCCAGTGAACGCCTGATCGAAGAATGTACGAAATATCTCAGGGTCTATTCCATTTTCCTGTGGGCCTCCATTCTGCAGATTATTTTTCAGACGCTGCTGGTAACGGCCGGAAAACCCAATTTGTCATTATTTTTAACGCTGGCGGCAGGGATTTCAAATATCGTTTTGGATTTTATTTTCATTGTGCCTATGAATCTTGGAATAATCGGAGCAGCCCTCGGTACCGGAATCAGCTGCCTGGTTGCCAGCGTGCCCTCTTTCCTTTTCTTTTATAGAAATAAAGGGGATCTCCATTTTGCCCGTTTCAGGTATGAACCTCAAACCATTTTTCAGACACTTTCCAACGGTTCATCAGAAATGGTATCCAGCGTGGCATCCGGAATTATCGTATTTCTGTTCAATAAATCAATGATGGCCCTGGCCGGGGAAGACGGCGTGGCCGCCCTCAGTGTGGTAATGTACACACAGTTTCTGTTTGCCGCCCTGCACATAGGTTTCTCCAACGGAATCGCCCCGGTATTCAGCTACCATTACGGAAGCGGCAACAAAGAGGAGCTGAGAGGCTTATTTAAAAAGTGTTTCTTCCTGGTCATATCATCCACTGTTTTTGTGGTTGTCACCGCCTTTGTAACCGCTGAATTTGTCGTCGCGGTCTTCACAGGAAGGGGAAATACACTTTACGAGCTGACCCTTCACGGCTACCGGATCTTCATCTGGAACTTTTTATTTGCAGGAATTAATATCTTTGCATCGGCACTGTTTACCGCATTGTCAAACGGCCTGATTTCTGCATCCATCTCCTTTCTGAGGACCTTTATCGCCGAAATCCTGGCTATCCTTTTCCTCCCGGTTCTTCTGGGAATCAACGGACTTTGGCTGGCAGTACCGTCTGCAGAATTTATCTCTTCTCTATTTGCAGTTTTCTGCATTATAAAATACTTTGTTTTTGTCTATTTCCGAAAAAAACAGCAATCGTTCTGAACAAACCTCATATTACCGGCAATCAAAAAATTTGGAATTACGAAAGAAAATGTAAGCCTTTCGTAATTCCAATTTTCTGGAATACCTGGTATAGTTGACTTATCAAAAAAGCGGGATTTTCAATCTCCTGCGGAAATGAGGAAGATTATGAGAAAACTATCAAAATCACTGCTGGCCTGTGCCTGTATGGCAGCAATTTTATTCACAGGAAATGGCTTATCCGCCAGCGCCGCCGTATCGTCCGACGGAGCCGGACAGCTCAAGATATACGGCCCTGTTACCCAAAATGAAAATAACCGTCTGACCATCATCAGAAATGATCCAAACGGTTACGGACAGGAATTGATTCTTAACATCTCAGACCAGCACACCCGGATTCTGGACGCTGTAACCGGTTTTCCTGTGGCACAGGATCAGATCAAAGACAACGAAACGATCTATGCCTATATAGGCCCGGCCGTAACTCTGAGCCTCCCCCCGATCGGCAATCCATCCATGATTTTATGCAATATTCCCGCCGATTATAAAGTTCCCGAATTCATCACCATTGACAGCATAACCTTGAATGCCGATCAAACAGCAGGAACTCTGACATCCGGCGACACGGTTTACGAGCTTCCCTCCGGCTGCACTTTTCTGCCCTATTTAACCAGAAACTACATCGACATCCGAAGCCTGAAGCCAGGAGACAACTGCCTGATCTGGACCGAACCATCCTCCAATAAGGCCACAAAAGTGGTTCTCTTTGCCGATTCCTCCACCGTAGGCGCCGAAAACCAGCTCACTCCCTTCGGCTGGTCCCAGGAAGACGGAAACTGGGTCTATTACACCAAAGAAGGCGTGCGTTTTACCGGCTGGCTCAATGAAAACGGCAGCTGGTACTACTTAAATGAAGACGGAATCATGTGCACCGGTTTCCTGACCTTAGACGGCAAAACCTATTACCTCCAGGAAAACGGCCAAATGCTCACCACCCCCAAAACCTTCCGCCCCGACGCCTCCGGCGCCCTATCCCCTGTAAATTAACTAAGCAGTAATTTACCGTTAAAATCTCCAACCACTTTTCGGCCAGCCCATTAAGTTTTCCCCTTAGCTTAAGATACCCAGCTGAGAGAATCCTTCCTGCCATGCTCCGAAACGGACGCGGACAGAAACAGGCGGTATGGTGGCGACTTGTTTGCAGAGATCGGTAAGATTTAGGCAAAAAGAGGCCGGAAAAGATGGGTGAATGTTGTATTTCCGAATCAACATTCAAGGCGCCCTGAGAAGAGAAGTTATAAGAAGTTCTCTTCGAATAGCGCTGGTCCCATCTTTTCCGGTCTTTTTTTGTCTTAGTCTTACCCTCTCTGCAAACCAGGAGCCGCCATGCCGCCTGTTTCTGTCCGTATCCGTTCCGGAGCATGGCGGAAAGGATTCTCTCAGCGTCCCTCCCGCCAACCAACTTCCTGTTACCTCTCCTCCCGAAAATAAGCCAACCCCAAACTTCCCGGCGGCTGATGCTCTCTCTTTTTCCTGAAGCTGGAAAAGATCAGCACAATAATCGTTACCAAATACGGAAACATTTTAAATATTTCCTGGGTGCTTCTTCCCAGTCCTGGAATATAGAGATATAAAATGTACAATCCTCCGAACAAAATCGATCCCCAGATCGCATTGACCGGTTTCCACAGCGCGAAGATGACCAGGGCAATGGCCAGCCAGCCTCTGTCACCGAAGCCATTGTTGGTCCACGTTCCGCCGGAATACTCCATAACGAAATACAGCCCGCCCAGACCGCTGATCCCGCTGCCAATACAGGTAGCCAGGTATTTATACCGGGTCACGCTGATACCAGCCGCATCCGCAGTTCCCGGATTTTCTCCAACCGCCCTGAGATTCAGGCCCTTTCTCGTCTTTGATAAAAACAGAGACAGAATGACCGCCAAAATGATGCAGAGATAAGTCAGAAAGCCAAAGGAGAAAAAGATTTCCCCGATTACCGGTATTTTGGACAGGCCCGGTATGGCTGTTTTATAAGCAGCTCCTGTTGCCGCCACGGAAATCTGCCCCACTCCGCCTGCCAGCTGGGATAAAGACCCTCCGAAAAAATTGCCGAATCCAACGCCGAACGTCGTCAGCGCAAGGCCGGTTACATTCTGGTTGGCCCTCAGTGTAATGGTCAGCACGCTGTAAATCAGCCCGCCCAAAACAGAGCAGAGAAATGCGCAGGCAAATGATATAATAAGCCCAATCACACCGTTCGGCGTTTCCACCGAATTTTCGTATAAAAATGCACTAGTCAGTCCGGCGATTCCGCCCATATACATGATTCCCGGCACACCCAGATTTAAATTTCCTGACTTTTCCGTCACAATTTCGCCTAACGCACCGTAAAGAATCGTGATGCCCTGGGCAATTGCCTTCTGAAGAAATATTGCGATAATTCCCATACCATCAGCCCTCCTTACATCTTTTTCTGAATTCAACTCTATAGTTAATAAAAAATTCACTGCCTAGAATAAAAAACAAGATGATTCCGGTGATTACATCGGAGGCATTCTCATTTAGTTTAAACTGGGATGCGATCTGCATGGCCCCTTTCTGCATAAATACCAAAAAGAAAGACACTAAAATCATGGCAAATGCATTGAATTTAGACAGCCATGCCACGATAATTGCAGTGAATCCCCGGCCTCCTGCCGTACTGGTGGAAATGGTATGTCCCGCGCCGCTGACTAACAGAAATCCGGCCAGGCCGCAGATGCCGCCGGAGATAGCCATGGTTCTCATAATCACCTTCTTTACGCTGATCCCCACATATCTGGCCGTATTTTCACTCTCTCCCACCACGGAGATTTCGTAACCCTGTTTGCTGTATTTCAGGTAAATATACATTCCCACAGTCATAACCAGGACCAAAACCACATTCCAGCCATAGGTAAGGCCAAAAAGCGGCGGCATCCAGCCGGCTTTAGTGGAAGAATTTATAGTGCCCACCGTATTGGAACCAGACGGATTCTCCCAGAAAACTATACAGAAGGTGACGATCTGCATGGCTACATAATTAAGCATTAATGTGAATAAAGTTTCATTCGTATTCCAGTAGGCTTTAAACACCGCCGGAATCAGTCCCCAGATCACTCCAGCCGCAATACTGGCTATGATCATAACCGAAAACAGCATCCCGGCCGGCATAGAATCACCTGCATAAATCATGACAGCCGCAGTGGCGGCTCCTCCGATCAGCACCTGGCCTTCCGCTCCGATATTCCAGAATTTCATCTTAAACGCAGGCGTGATCCCAATGGCAATGATCAGCAGCACAAGGGAATCCCTGATAGTAACCCACGATCTTCTGCTGGTTCCGACTGCGCCGCTGAAAATAGCTTTATAAACCTCTATCGGATTCAGCTTTGTGAGCGCAAAAATAACAACCGCACACACAACCAGAGAGAGGAGAACAGCCGCCAGCCGGATCACCCAGGCGTTCCAGAATGAAATATCATCCCTCTTGGATATATGGGCAAAGGGCTCTTTATTCAGGTTAACAACTGCTTCTTTACTCATGGATATCCTCCTTTCCGGTCTTTGTCATCAAAAGGCCGACCTCTTCTTTTGTCGCCCTTTTGGCATCCACAATGCCGCTGATTCTTCCTCCGCAGAGCACGAGAATCTTGTCGCACAGTTCCAAAAGCACGTCTAAATCCTCTCCCACACACAGCACTGCCACTCCCTGCTGCTTTTGTTCATTTAACAGATGGTAAATGGTATAGGAAGAGTTGATGTCCAGTCCCCTTACCGGATAAGCGACCATAAGCACCGTAGGACTTGATGAAATTTCACGTCCCACCAAAACTTTCTGTACATTGCCTCCTGACAATTTTCTGACCGGAGTTGATACTCCCGGCGTCACCACTTCCAGCTTTTCTATAATGCTTTCCGCCAGGCTTCTCGGAGTCTTTCTGTCAACAAACAGGCTTTTTCCCTTGTTATATCCCCGCAGCATCATATTATCTGTCATATCCATGGACCCTACAAGCCCCATGCCAAGGCGGTCTTCGGGAACGAAAGAGAGACGGATTCCCATCTTGCGGATCTCAGCCGCAGATTTCTCCGTGATCACTTCCGGGTCTCCCTCCGGCGGATAATAAGTAACCTGGCCGCCGCAGGTAGGCTGAAGCCCCGCTATGGCTTCCAGCAGTTCTTTCTGGCCGCTCCCCGCAATTCCTGCAATTCCCAGTATTTCTCCTCCATAAGCGGTAAATGAAGCCTCGCTCAGCGTGGGAATGCCCTCTTTATTCACACAGCTCAGACCATGTACTTCCAGTCTTTTGACCGGATTCACTGGTTCTGGTCTGTCAATATCCAAACTCACTTTTTTGCCCACCATCATTTCAGTCAGCGACTCCGCCGTCGTTTCACAAGTATTTACAGTGCCTATGTACTGGCCTTTCCGGAGAACGGACACACGATCCGACAGGGTCAGAACTTCATGAAGCTTATGTGTGATAATGATGATGGAACGTCCATCCGCGCGCATGTTCCTGAGGACGGCAAACAGCTTATCCGTTTCCTGCGGCGTCAATACCGCAGTCGGTTCATCCAGAATCAGGATTCTGGCTCCCCTGTACAGCACTTTGATGATCTCCACCGTCTGTTTCTGTGAAACCGACATATCGTAGATCTTCTGGTTAGGATTTAAGTCAAACCCATATTTTTCTACCAATTCTGTTATCTTCTTTACAACTTCCTGCATATCCAGGATTTCTTTGCCCGGCAGCCCCAGAATAATATTCTCCGCTGCGGTTAACACATCTACCAGCTTAAAATGCTGATGAATCATACCGATCCCCAAAGCAAAAGAATCCTTAGGCGATTTGATCGTAACCTCCTGGCCTTCCACAAATATCTGGCCTTCATCCGGGAAGTAAATTCCGGAAAGCATGTTCATCAGCGTGGTCTTACCGCTTCCGTTTTCCCCCAGTATGGACAATATTTCCCCATTGCGGACAGAAAGGCATACTTTGTCATTGGCGACCACTTTTCCAAATCTCTTCGTAATATTCTTTAATTCAATCGCATTCATCTGTTGTCCCACAGACAGACCTCCATTTTAAAAAAGGCGGAACTACCAGCAGGCAGCTCCGCCTCTCTCTATTTTTATTTCTTGGTTAAATCTGTAATACCGTCAATGAGAATATCGAAAGATGGGGCGGATGCAAATTCCGATTCATGGAAATATCCGTCGGAAATATACTCGATGCCGTCTTTCTCACATGTATTCAATGTTTCACCCTTTACCGTCCAGGTTGAGGTATCAAATACTTTTAAAGAACCGTCGATGATAGCGCTTTCTACCTCTTTTACCTTTTCAGCAGTTCCCGGAGCTATTGATTTTTCATTGAGTTCTGTGATCTTATCAGCTCCTTCTGCATATCCGTGACACCAGTCTGGTTCAATTGTCTTTCCCTCCATTACACTCTGTACCGCATATGTAACGTATGGAGCCCAATCGATGGATGCGGAGGTAAGAGCCTGGGTTGGAGCGGTTGCAATCATGGAAATATTATATCCCACAATCGGAACACCTGCCGCTTCACAGGCCGTAGCCGCGCCAGTTGTATCCGCATGCTGGCTGATCAGCACGCATTTATCCGCAATCAAAGCTTCAGCAGCTTCTTTTTCAAGGTCAAAGCTGGCCCAGCTGTTTGTATAAGTTACATCCATAGTAGCGGAAGGACATACGGAACGGACGCCCAAGAAGAAAGAGGTATAGCCGCTGATAACTTCTGCATATGGGAACGCGCCTACGTAGCCGACTTTTGCAGTATCTTCCGTAATTGTGCCGTCTTCAATCATCTGATTTAACTTTAATCCGGCAACCACACCTGATACGTAACGTGATTCATAAACAGATGTGAAATAATTATGCATATTGGCCAGTCCGCTTCCCTTAGCCTGATAGCCGGTCGCATGACAGAACTCCACTTCCGGGAATTCCTCTGCCGCCTGAAGCATGTATGGCTCATGTCCGAAACTGTTTGCAAAAATGATGTTGCAGCCCTGATCTGCCAAATCAACTGCTGCATCATAACAGGTTTCATCCTCCGGTATGGTCCATTTGATAATGAGCTGGTCATCTGTTAAGCCCAGTTTTTCCTGCATTGCCTTTGCTCCTGCATAATGAGCTGCGGTATAACCTTCATTTTCATCACCGATGTAAATGAAACCGACTTTTAAATCCTCTTTAGCCACGCCTTCACCTGTAGAAGCGGGTGCTTCTGCTGACTGCTCAGCTTCTTTGGATTCTCCGGCTGCCGCAGTTGATGCTTCTGCTGCGGTCGTCGCTTCTGCTGCCGTGGTGTCCGCAGGCTTGGATTCTTCAGTCTTAGCCTGTCCGCCGCACGCCGATAAAGACGCAACCATGGCCGCTGTTAACACAACGCTTAAAAATTTTCTCATTTTTCTTCCTCCTTTAATATGTTGTAATCACATACGCGTAAATTATCTCACCTTTATCAGAGGATTGCAACAATTTTTTTCTTTCTTAACACATTAATTATAAAATTCTGGCGGCTAATACCAACGGCCGCATAGGGTCTGTCATCGTTATTTTGAAATCTGAGACTTAAAATCCCGGGCCGATTTCAGCCCGTAAGCTCCCCCGGCTTCCAAAACTGCTGATTTTACGGCTTCAGCCATCACTTTTGCCGCCAATGTACCCACCACATTGATATCCGCCTTTACTCCGCCTGCGGACATGGCATAGATGCTGTCCCCATCCGCAGTGGTATGCACCGGGCGGATGCTTCTGGCATATCCGTTCTGAGCCATGGAGGCGATTTTCGTCATCTCTGTTTTATTAAATCCAGCGTTGGTGATGACAGCTCCGATGGTCGTATTTCCGGTAAAAAGATCCTTCATATTGGCGAACTCCCTGTAAAATGCCTGCTCGCTGTCTGTAAATTCACCGGTTTTTGGATCGAGAAGCCCTGCCAGCTTCTCATTCGTTTCATAATCATAGACATCTCCCAGTGCATTGACTGCCACAACTGCGCCGACTTTCAGTTCCCCCAGAGATACCGCGTAAATTCCCAGGCCTGATTTCATCATTCCGGCCTCTCCATAGAATTTACCCACCGTCGCCCCGGTCCCGGCCCCCACATTTCCCTGAGCCGGACTGTTTTTTTCCGCATCGACGCAGGCTTCATAGCCCATCTTTTTGTCCGGCCGGGCCTTATAGTCCGCAACCCTCAAATCGAACAGGCAGGATTCACAGACGATAGGCACCTTCGTCACGCCTACCGGAAATCCCACGTTTCTGGCTTCCAGATATTCCATCACGCCGCCCGCCGCATCCAGGCCAAAGGCGCTGCCGCCGCTGAGCAGAACAGCGTGAACCCCGTCATTGGCCGCCACCGGGTTAAGCAGAGCCGATTCCCTGGACGCCGGACCTCCGCCGCGGATGTCCACTCCCGTAACCGCCCCGTTATCACAGATGATCACCGTACATCCAGTGCCTCCGGCTTCATCCTGGGCATGGCCGATTTTGACATTCTCTATTTCAGTGATCGGAATCTTTTTCAGTATATTCATTTTTAACTACCTCGCAGTCTGGTTTTTAACCAAATTATAGCATGGGACTATTTAAATAGGAAGATTCAGCGGATATTTTTCTCTCCTGTCCCTTCCTGATAAAAAAACATAGGGAAGCTGCTGACATTCACATGCCGCAGCTTCCCTCTGTTTTATCCGTCTATCCTTTCATGATACAACTTTGAACCGGTCCTGTTTTATTCTTTTCCAACAACCTTATAAGTTTCCTCGACAATCCTTTCCATAGCGTTCAGAATATTCTCATATCCCGTACACCGGCAGAGATGGCCGGAAATCATCTTTCTCAATTCTTCCCGGTTGTAGCGTTTCCCGGTTCCCACAATCTCCACGGCCGTCATAATCAGGCCCGGAGTACAGAATCCGCACTGGACCGCCGCTTCTTCCACAAATGCCTTTTGGATCGGGCTCAGTTCTCCGTTAGGCCCTTTTAATCCTTCCACTGTCATGATCCTGCGTCCGTCCGCCCACATGGTCAGATAGATACAGCTGTCTATGGCCTCTCCATCCACCAAAACGGTGCAGGCGCCGCACTCTCCAACTTCACAGCCCTTTTTCACACTGGTCAGTCCCAGACGGTTCCGCAGCGTTTCAAGCAGGGATTCTCTGTCATCCACAGCCAGTTCCACCGGCTTATCATTAACAATCATATGGATAATTTTAAGCATCACATTCACCTCCCGCATTGATCACCGCCTGCTTCAAAGCCCTCTTTCCAAGCTCTTCCACAAGCTGAAGCCTGAACTCCTTAGAAGCTCTCCAGCTGGTGCGGGGATTCACTTCATCCAATACGCTTTTCCCAACCATCCGGCAGAGTTCCTCCCCTGTTTCCATCCCCTTTGCCTTAGCCTCAGCCGCAAAACAGCGGATCGGGGTAGGAGCTGCCACACCGTAGGCGATGTGCATATCTTCCACTCTTTTCTTATCCTCACTTAATTTTACGGTAACCGCACACCCTAACGTGGCAATCTCCATGGCATTCCGCTTGCCGTATTTGATATAATGGCCGCCGTAACCTTCATAGCTTTCTTTTTTAATACGGATTTCCACCAAAAGTTCATCGTGTTCCCTGACGGTTCTTCCCGGTCCGGTATACCATTTTGTAATCGGCACTTCACGTTTCCCTTTAGGCCCCTGTAAAACCAGCACCGCATCCAAAACACAGAAACTGGATGCGCTGTCTGCACTGGTTACGCCGTTGCAGACATTTCCTCCTACGGTACCGATATTTCTGAGCTGGGGGCCTCCGGCCTGATCTACGGCATCTCCCAGAATCGGTATGTATTGTTGAATGATCTCATTGTTTGTAACATGGGAAAATGTGGTGGCCGGGCCGATCACAATGGTTCCGTCCTCTTCCATCTTCACGCCTTCCAGTTCCTTGATCCCATGAATGCTGACTAAAGAACATCCTGCCAGCTTTCCTTCTCTGATCTTAATCAGGACATCGCTGCCCCCTGAAATTACCACTGCCTCCGGATCTGCTTCCAGGGCGCGGACTGCATCATCTATATCAGATGCCTGATAAAATTTTTCAATATCGTACATATGCATCCTCCCTCTATATTAATCCGGCATTTTTAAAATGCGCTGTCAGCTTCTGCGGATCCAACGGCAGGGAATCCACAGCTACGCCTGTGGCATTAAAAACTGCGTTTCTCAGAGCCGGAGCTACCGGAATTGCAGGCGGTTCACCCAATGCCTTGTTTCCAAATGGGCCGGTGGGATCCTCAAGCTCTACAAATTCCACTTTAAGATCCGGCGTGTCCATGGCTGTCGGAATCTTATAATCCAAAAGGTTGTCATTTAACGCACGGCCTGTTTTCGGATCGAACAACAGCTGTTCACTCAGCCCATATCCCAGCCCCATGCTCATGCCTCCATGTACCTGGGCTTCGGCCAGTTTCGGGTTGATGAGAACACCGCTGTCATGGACATTAATGATGTTGAGCACCTTTATCCTGCCAAGAGGCATATCGACTTCCACTTCTGCAAAGCAGGCACCGGTGGCAAATGTATTTTCCTTGCATTGGCTGGTAGTTTCCGCTGTTATGTGCACCGAACGGTCCAAACTGTAAAATGCTGTGGCCGCCAGTTCCTCCATAGAAAGCAGGGCGTCTCCATTTTCTTTGCTGACAACCGTATTATCCACAAGATCCATTGTATCCGCATCCAGTTTCAGCATATAGGATGCATATTCTAAAATTTTCTTTTTCAGGAGTTCACCTGTTTTTTTCACCGCTTTGCCGCTGACATAGGTCTGGCGGGAGGCATAAGCGCCGGTATCAAAGGGGGTAATATCCGTATCCTGAGTGGATAAGATATGAACCCGGTCTTCCGTAATGCCGGTAACCTCAGCCGCCATCTGGGTGAATACCGTGTCGG
>JAGZXV010000022.1 GCA_018378255.1 Clostridiaceae bacterium
GGCGGGGCCCCGCCCCCGATCCCTGAATTCACGGCGTTACTTTCACTAATATAGTTAAATAAAGATTCTTCCACTTTAATAATACGGCCAAACCAAAGGAAGGTAAAACGTCGCAAATAAAAAGCAAATCACCACAATCGGCGCCGCAAATTTAATATAATCCATAAACTTATACCCGCCCGGCCCATAAATCAATGCCTGAGGCGGAGCCCCAATCGGGGTGCAGATGGAAAGGGCTGCGCCTGAAGCCGCCGCCATAATCAGCGATCTGGGATCTGCTCCGATTGACTGGGCTATGATTCCGGCCAGTGGACATAACAGGGCCAGGGTAGCCGTATTGGACATAAACTGGGTCACTATGGCCGATAAGCCGAACATGACAGCCGTAATCAGAAATACATTCGTAGAATCTCCCAGCACTGCCGTTATGCCCGATGCGATCAAATCAGCCCCGCCTGTATTCTTAAGGGCTGTTGTCAGCGGAAGCACTCCCGCAAACATGATTAAGGTTTTCCAACTGATGGAATCAAGGGCTTCTTTTTCACTCAGCACTCCGGTTAAAACCAGAAGCACTGCTCCCACCATGGCGATCAGCCATGTGGCATATCCGATTTGAGCACTGAATATTAAGCCCAGGATCGTGAGCACGATAATCAGATAAGCCAGTTTTTCCTTTCCTGCCGTCAGGGAACCGGCCTTGCCCTTATCCGCCTTGATCTCCATGTCCTCCAGTTTATAGTCCGGCAGCAGCTTCCATCCGATAAAAAATACATAGAGTACGGCGAGAACCGCTATCGGCAAACCTACAACTGTAAAATCAAAAAATGTATATGTTTGTCCTGTTCCCAAATCTTCCAAAGAGGCCACCACAAATGCATTGCCCGGCCCGCCGATCAGCGTGATTCCTCCTCCGATCACCGCCCCTGTTGCCATAGGGAGAAGGAGCTTGCTTCGGCTTATATTCACACTGCTGCAGATGCTGAGAATGATAGGAAGCAGGATTGCAGCCACCGCCGTATTGGACAAAAATGCGGAAAATACCGCCGTAACCGCTATGGTTGCCGTAATAAGCAGCCTCTCATTATTGCTGTATTTATATAAAATATCACCAATTTTCTTGGATACGCTGGTTTTCTCAAGCGCCCCGCCCAACACAAAAATGGCCGCAAACAGAACTACCGTCGTATTGGAAAAGCCCCCCAGCGCTTCCGATGCGCTTAAAACCTTGGTTAAAGACAACGACACCACAATCAAAACAGACGTCAGCGCCAAAGGTATTTTTTCACTTGCATATAAAACAATCGCCAGCACCAGCACAATCAATGTAATCGTCATTGGATTCATAAATCTTTACCCCCTTATTATATGTAATATTACCCCTTAACGGTCCAGCACCGAACCGTCAAAAGCGATAACCGCTGTCAGATCCCTCGGCTTGGCCGGAAACCTTTGGCAGATATCATCAACCAGTTCAATTCCGATCCCCGGCCTGTCCGGAATCAGGATATGCCCCTCTTCCACTAAAAGAGGCTCTTTTATCATGGCATCCTCTGCTCCATCCATATTAAAGGACGGAAATTCCTGAATTGCAAAGTTGGGAATGCATGCGTCTAACTGCAGACAGGCTGCTGTTGATACAGGTCCCAGCGGATTGTGGGGAACGATCCCGACATAATGGATTTCGGCTATGGCCGCTGCTTTTTTTGCCACGGTCAGGCCGCCGATCGCACACACATCCGGGCGCACATACCTGGCGGCCCCGCTTACAATCAATTCTTCCATCTCCTGAAGGTTAACCGCCCTTTCCCCTGTGGTCACCGGCACGCCGGACGCCCCCGCCACCAAAGCCATCACTTTGGCATTGTCCGGCGCTATGGGATCTTCTATAAAATATGGAACATATGGTTCCACGCCTTTCGCAAACGCAACAGCCTCCGCCACGGTCATGGATCGGTGCACCTCTATACAGAGGTCGAATTGGTTTCCAACCGCTTCCCGGCACCGCCTGACCTTATCAATCTCCTGTTCCACCTTCTCCGCATAAATGACCGGTTTTTTCATGGATGCCGGAGCCGAAAGATCCGGTATGATTAAGCGGGCTGCCGTGAACCCTTTTTCCTTTAATTCCCTGCATCCCTGCGCCATTTCCTCTGCCGTGTACCGGAATACAGGTGCGTAAGTTCTCACCCTGTCCCTGCATTGTCCCCCTAAGAGTTCATAAACCGGCACATTCAGGTACTTGCCTTTAATATCCCACAGAGCAATGTCAATTGCGGACAATGCACTCATAATTACAGATCCCCGAAAGTAGAGGCAGCGGTATAAAAACTGCCAGATATGTTCTGTTTTCATGGGATTTTCACCGATCAGATACTTTTTTACTTTTTCAATAACTGCTGCCGCAGCATCCAGATATCCCCAGATTCCCACCTCACCGATTCCTGTTATCCCCTCATCCGTATGGATTCTGAGAAACAGATATTTATCTGCGGGAAGCAGTTCCAAATCTGTTATCTTCATCCTCACATTTCTCCTTTCAACTTTTCTTGAGTATATCAAAAGCCGTATTTCCCATCTATTCTTTTATTTGTGCTTTTTATACATGTTCTGCATATTTTTACCATATTTTTTATTTAATATTATTTAAATATCAAAGTATTGTAACACATATTTTTCAATTAAATTCGATTTATCCATGGTTTTTTCATTTTTTCAGAATTAAAAAAATCCAAGTATTATACCATGGATAAATACTTGGATTTTTAGTCTAAAATTTTTTTTATCTTTTCGTAAAACAGCTCTACCTGCTCCATTACAGCCTGGTTTTTCTCTTCCGAAATCCCCCTTTTGTCCTCTTCATTCTTCCTTGGTTCAGATGCCAAACAGGTTGTGTACTCCTTCATTTTCGCCGATGCCCGCTCATCCCGGCAGGGTATGAACTGGCGGACCAGTTCGTCAATCACCGGGGACTTTTCATTTTCGATTTCGCTCCGGTATTGGTTTGGGGTTTTCAGAAAATATTTTTTAAATGCCAGTGTAAATGATTTCACATCTGCAAACCCAGTCTCCAAAGCGATTTCCAATATAGTCTTGGAGGTTTTGTTCATCTCATGAATCCCATGTCTTAACCGGATCCTGGTCAGGTATTCATAATATCCGATGCCGATCCGCTTTTTAAACAATGTGGATAAATAGGTCTTATTATACCCGGTCAGTTCCGCCAAATCATCCATTGTGATCCTTTTGCTGTAGTTTTTCTCAGAATATTTGACCATCTGTTGAAACGCCCTGTCCTGCTTTTTATTCTGTGCCAGGCCCTGATTGGATATCTGTTCCGGCTGGAATTGTGAAATGAGCTGGGCCGCCAGCAGCGCCGCATACCCCCTCACCCGGTAGGAGGCGGCTGTCTCTTCCTTTAGAAGTTCCTCCATAATACAAGCCGCCAAATGGCGCAGTTCCATGAATTCAGGCAGGTATCTGGAAGCGCGGTCTGAGATGCAGGTAAACTTAAGGCTCTTGTCTTCCTCCAGAATCTCTTCAAATATAACCGGATCCAAATGCAGCACCATAGCCTGGGTTCCCGGCTCCTTTAAGAGGGTGGCATGGCCCTGGTTGGAATTGATCAATAAAACATCGTCCTCTTCCATTTCATAAATGCTGCCCTCCACATAGGCCTCCAGCTTCCCGGAGGTGACAATCATCAGCTCCATCTGCGGGTGCCAGTTGAAACGGAAACGGTTGATCTCATGGATATATTCTTTCAGTACCGTGTGGTTTTGCGGGTCGTTGATTTCTCCAAAGTATAGTGACGGCATGGCGTGGTGATCTCCCCTGTCTGCGCTGCTTATTAAAAGGTTTCTTAATGGTAAATTTGTGCAGAGTATATCATTTTAAATGGCAGCTGTCAATTTTCACATCGGATATGCCTGCCGGCTGATTGCCCTGGCCCCGGAGTGTTAGAAACAGCGCAGCTAATAAAAATCCGCTGGAAAACTCTCCCCAATAAAAAAGGTTCCCGGCGCACTATGCGTGCCGGAAACCCTTTTTTCTTCTTTTAACCTTTAAGTCCTGACGTGCTGATCCCTTCCACCAGATATTTCTGGAAGAAAATAAAGATCAATACCGCTGGAAGTATGGACAGTGTAGCCATTGCAAACATCGCGCCGTAATCGGAAGATGATCCCGGATCACAGAACAGCTTCAGCGCCAGGCTGACCGGATATTTTGCCGATTCATTGATATACAGCAATGCGGAAAGGAAATCATCCCATCTCCACATAAAGGAGAAGATGCCCGCCGTAACCAACGCAGGTGTGATTAACGGAACGATAATCCGCAGAAATATGCTGTAATAAGAACATCCGTCGATCTTGGCCGCCTCGTCCAGCTCCCTTGGAATACCTTCGATAAAATTCATCATCAGATATACGAAAAATCCCTGGATTGCGAAGAAATACGGTATGGTTAAAGGCAGATAACTTCCTACCCAGCCCAACTTCTGATACCACAGATACTGAGGGATCATAAGAACCTGAGCCGGCAGCATCATGGATAAAAGCATTGCCACAAACAGAATTTTCCGTCCCGGAAACTTGCATCTTGCAAACCCATAAGCCACAAATGCGGAAGAGATAACCGTTCCCACAGTGGCGACGATCGCAATAAAGAATGAATTCTTAAAAAATGTGCCGAAACCGATTTTTGCAAATCCCTTCCAGCCCGTCGCATAGTTCGCAAACGTAAAATGTTCCGGTATCAGAGTTCCTGCCGTGGTGAATATGGTTTTGCTCTCTTTAAAGGAGCTCATAATCATCCAGATCAAAGGATAGATCATGATAATTCCAAATCCGCAGACCAGAATATGATAAATTACTTTCCCAGCCATTCTCTTTTCTTTCATCGGTCATCACACTCCTTCATCATAAACCCAGAATTTTTTCGTTGCGAACAATACCGCTGTCACCATACCGATGATGGCCAGCATAATCCAGGCCAGAGCCGCACCGTACCCGGTGTTGTAAAACTCAAAGGACTGCTGGTACATATAAACGGTGTAGAATAAGGTGGAGTTCATCGGTTTTCCCTGGGTGATAATGAAACACTGGGTAAATGCCAGGAAACCGTTAATCATCTGCATAACCAGATTAAAGAAAATCGTCGGTGTCAGCAATGGAAGGGTAATTTTGAAAAACTGTGAAAATTTATTGGCTCCATCCACCCTTGCCGCTTCATAGAGGGTAACCGGTATCTGTTTTAAGGAAGACAGGAAGATGAGCATGGAAGAACCAAACTGCCAGACTGCCAATATAATCAAGGTCCAGATAGCGGTATTTTTATTGCCCAGCCAGGAAAAACTGGTTTGGATTCCGATCACTCCAAGCAAGGTATTGATAACGCCGTCTGTAGCGAACATTCTTTTCCAGAGAATTGATACGGCCACGGAACCGCCGATGATGGACGGAAGGTAGTAAGCCGCGCGGTAGAACCCGGTCGCCTTTGTTGTTTTCAGCAGGATCATTGCCACCAGCAATGCGAAAACAAGGCGCAGAGGTACGGATACCAGTGCAAAATAAAAGGTAACTCCGATGGTCTTAAAAAACGTTTTATCATCGGTAAACATCTTTATGTAGTTTTTCAGCCCCGCAAATACAGGCGGCGACAGAATATTGTAATCACAAAATGAATAATAGAGCGATATTCCCATAGGTACAACCATAAACAACAGAAAGCCTATGGTAAATGGCAGAGTAAACACGAAACCGGCCGAACTCTCTTTATTCAGGAAACTTCTGAGGTTAAATTCTTTCTTATTCTTCATGGTCTTTCCTTCTCCCCGCATAAACTGGCTCTTAAAATCCTGCCTGGTATCAATATCATTCATACCAGGCAGGGTGTTAACGCTTCTTTTTACTGTGCCATAATCTTATTGCCCTGCTCAAATAATTCCTGAGCAGCTTCTTTTGCCGTAATTTCGCCATAGCATAATCTCTCTTCCAGTTTGTCAATCAGATCATATACTTCGCTGGCTCCGTCCGGTGCGGGTGGGTTGATGGTGGAGGAGTTAGGTGTAACCACTTCATTGATATATCTGATCACTTCCTGATCGCCTTCGCTCATCTGAGGTGAGATTGCATCTGCTACCACGCTTGAAATCGGAACCCCGCGTTCGCCTAACAGCACGTTGTTGCACTCTACTGAATTTGTAACAAAATCAAGTACTTTTGCAGCTTCTTCCGGATTCTTGCTGTCCACGGTCACTGCAAAGAACTGGCTTGGCTTCAGATAGTCTGATTTTACAGGATCGGAGGACGGCCATGTTGTCATACCGATTTCCATTCCTTCAGGAGCCGCATTCATCATAGCTGTAAGCTGGTTGGAATAGTAGAATGCGCACCAGGACATCGTCTCAGGGCTTGTGCCGTATACCAAAGGTTCCTGTTCAACAGAACCAATTGTTCTTTCAGCAAAAATGCTTGGATCCACATGCCATCCTTCTTTCATGCCGATTTCATAATAATCGAAAAATTCTTCCAGAGATTCAGAAGATGCAACGCCCAGTTTGTCTTTTTCAAACAGAACCTCTCCCTTGGCTCTCATGGTATATTCGATCAGGTTGTCGCCGTTATTATATGCGATGTTTGTTTTATATCCTGTTTTTTCATGGACTTCACGGCAAAGTGCGATGAATTCATCTTTTGTCATGTTATCTTTCACAGTGATTCCATTTTCATCCAAAAGGGTTTTATTGTACAGTAAGGCCGGAGCGTTAATGCCGTTACAGATTGCATAAATGCCGTCGCCCACTTTTCCGGAGTTCAGAATTCCTTCATCCACGTTGCTCACATCCAGAACGCCGCTTTCTATGTATGGTGTTAAATCAACCAAAAGATTGTTGCTCACATACTGTTCCAGATATTTGTAGTCCATCTGGACGATATCAGGAAGGGAATGGCCTGCTGAAGCGGTAGCCAGCTTGTTCCAGTAATCCGCCCACTCAGCAAATTGTCCGTCAAACGTAACATTCGGATTCTGTTCTGAATACATGTCCAAAACTGCCTGTGTTCTTTCGTTTCTGGTCTGGTTGCCCCACCAGGAAAATGTCAAATTCACTCCATCGCCGCTTGCTGCCTGGGATCCCCCATCTGCTGCCTGGGAACCTGCGTCTGCCGATGCCGCCTGGCTGGCCGCCGGTGTTTCCGATGTTTTCGCACCGCCGCCGCATGCCGTCAATGATCCGAGTGCCATCAAACCAGCCATGATTAAAGCCATTTTCTTCTTCATAAATACATCCTCCATTTTGTTATTTTGTTTCGCTGCAATGTAGTTTTATTATAAATGTCCCCAATTCATTTGTATATCGGACAAAACCGAGTTCAAATTAGAAAAAACCGACCATTTTATCTGCGAACTTGTATTTGCTTCTTAAATTATATATAATTTGAAACACAACACCACTCTGCCGCTCCGGCGGCAGGAAACTGGAACACGTCCAAACGGCAGAAAGGAATAATGGCTCATGCTGCAGCGCGTCAAAACCTATGTTTCCAACCTTCCACTGAAGAAAAAGATATTTTCTATCACCTTAATCAGCATCATCCTGCTGTCGGCCTCCGCGCTGATCGGCATACAGATCACATCCGCTTCCAATAAAAAACTGCTTTATAACACAATCGCCGGTTCCCTGTCCTACTCCGCCACCGACATCTCCAACCGGCTGGACAACATAGAAACCATGTCCTATATGATCCTATCCAACGCCGGAATCCAGACCAATCTCTCTATCATTAAGGATTCCCACGATTATATCAAAAGGACCCAGGCATTCCAGGAACTGAATGCGCTCATCCCTGATTATTACCAGAGTTTTAAGGCCAATAACTTATCCTACATAAACCTCTATAATGATTATTTCACCTCTTATTCCAGTAAATATTATTCCGACCGGGTTCCGGACCAGATACATGAAAAACTTGTGCAGGAATCGGAAGCAAAGGAAGGGGCTGTCTGCTGGATCAGCAGGTACAATGACGAATACGGGCTGTTCCTGGGCCGTGACATCCGCCGGATCAAGCAGACACGGCTGGATCATCTGGGAACCCTGTTGGTGTGTGTGGATATCGACGCCATGGTGAAATCCGCCACAGAGTTCAGCAATCAGTATGAAAACGCCTCGTATCTGCTGATTGACGGAAATGACCTGATCTATCACTCTAAGAATTTTACCGAAGAAGAAGCCGTCAGCATACAATCGTCCTTAGACAGCTCCTATAAGATTCTGAATCTGAATAACCACAATTATTTTGCGGTAAAGGGCCGGATTCCCAACTATGACTGGGACTATATCTGTCTGGTTTCCTATGACGCCATAACTTCCGCCCTGCGGCTGTCCCAGTTTCTCTGTATCTCCATCATTACCGTCTGCGTTATCTTTACCCTGCTGCTGTCCAGACGGCTGATCAATTCCGTAGTCTATCATTTCAACACACTGCTGGATAAAATGAAAGCCTTCGGAAAAGATGAAACCACAATCCCCAATGTGGATTACGACTACAGCGTCCGGAATGATGAACTGGGCCTGCTCCACCGTCAGTTTGATCATATGGCTTACAAGATACAGCATTTAATCCAGGTCAACTATGTCAACGAACTGCTGAAAAAAGAAGCCCAGCTAAAGGCGCTTGAAAACCAGATCAATCCACATTTTCTTTATAACACCCTGGAATCCGTCAACTGGCGCGCCAAAGCCATCGGAGAGACGGAGATTTCATCCATGGTAGAGGCGCTGGGTGCCCTGCTGCGCGTGACATTAAACAAGAAGGAGAGCATTTTTACCCTGAAACAGGAATTGGAGCTGGTTTTAAGCTACATGACCATTCAAAAAATCCGATTTGAAGAGCGGCTGGAGTTTTCCGTACAGGTTCCGGACAGCCTTCTTACGGCCACCATCCCCAAACTGACCATACAGCCGCTGGTGGAAAATGCAATTCACTATGGACTGGAAGAAATGACTGAAGAATGTTCCATCTGCGTCACAGCCGGCTGTGAAGGGAATCTGCTCCGCATCTATGTGACCAACAGCGGTTCCCTTTTTGAAGAAAACCTGCTGGATAAATTGAAAACCAATGAAATCCTGCCCCATGGATTTGGAATCGGGCTTTTAAACATCGATAAGCGCTTAAAGCTCACATTCGGAGACGAATACGGGCTGACTTTGTATAATCAGGATGACCTGGCAGTGGCTATGGTAACGATCCCAAGAGAAGAAGATTCAGAAGAGAGGTCAACATCATGTTAAAATTAATCATCGCAGACGACGAAAGAATTATCCGGGAAACCATTTCCCATCTGATCGATTGGAACAGCATTGGAATTGAACTGGCAGGAGTCTGCAAAGACGGCATTGAAGCCTACAATATGATATTGGACGAATCCCCGGACATCGTTCTGACTGATATCAAGATGCCGGGACTTTCCGGCCTGGAGCTGGTTCAGAGAATTTCCCAGACGGACCTGGACACACAGTTCATTCTGCTGTCCGGTTACGGGGAGTTCAGCTATGCCAAAGAAGCCATGAAATACGGGCTGCGCCATTATCTTTTGAAGCCCTGCAATGAAGAACAGATCATTGCAAGCGTAAAGGAAGTGATCGGCGACTGCTACCACAAACGGGCCACGCACCGGATGCAGCAGCAGCAAAAGCTTCTGCTGGACAATCTGCATACCAGCATCATAACCAGCATCATCAACGAAGGGGTTGCTTCAGACGGGGAGTATGACAGCATTTTCGATACTTACTCCCGGTTTCTGGATTTCACTTCCACCGGCTATGAGCTGTATTATCTGTATTTTTTGGAAGAACAGAACCTGAGCGAATGTTTCGAACAGCTTCACATCCATCACCGCAAAAATGCCCCCGGAATCCCTCTTCACGGCATCTATGTCCACAATACCCTGCTGCTGTTTTTCCAGAGCTATCAGCGGGAATACTCCGCCTTTGAAGAAATGCTGGACGGCCTTGCTTTTGAAGAACAGGCCGTCGGCCTCTCCTATAAGAGAATCTCTTATGAAAGCCTGGACCTTTTATTGACCACAGTTCTCAATAAAGTGCGGCGTTACGGGACGATCTGCTGTATGAACGGCCCCCATCCGGTTCCCACCTGCAATTATAAAAACCTGATCCAGCTCGTAGAGGATCTCTGCGTCCGCATTTCCGGAGCCGCCGATGCAGAACACACGAAGGAATTTAGCGAACTGACCGATATTTTAAATGGGATCACCAACGCGGAATTTCTAAAACAGCTTGT
This sequence comes from Clostridiaceae bacterium, assembly GCA_018378255.1. GTDB lineage: Bacteria > Bacillota > Clostridia > Lachnospirales > Lachnospiraceae > CHH4-2. The sequence goes on from JAGZXV010000022.1 coordinate 10,305, forward strand.
TTCCAACATCCTGATCCGTTTTTCCACCAATTCGGCCCTCTGCTCTCCCATCGTCGCTACGGAACTGATGCTGGAATTAAACCAGATGCAGGATGTCACCGCCATCCGTTCCCTGCTGACCGGAAAACTGCGGGAAATGCTCAGGGACGCCGCCGCCCAGCCCTCCAGCCACGGCGACCTGATCGATAAAACCATCGCCTATGTCAACGACCATTTATCCAACCCCAACCTCACCCTGAAATGGATTGCGGAAAATTACCTCTATATGAATGTGGACTATGTCAGCAAAAAATTCATCCGGGAAACAGGAAGCAAATTTTCCAATTTTCTAACCGAACTGCGGATTCAAAAGGCCAAAGAACTGCTGACCGGCTGCGATACGGAAAAAATACAATACGTGGCCGAGCAGGTGGGCTGCGGCAACAATCCCCAGTATTTCAGCCAGATCTTTAAGAAGAATACGGGTATGACCCCCAGCGCCTACGCGAAAAAAATGAACGGCGGCAGCTAAAAAGTCCCTTTTTTCCTATATTTAAGCGGGGTGGTATCCACATATTTTTTAAAGACCCGCTCAAAATAAGTGATGCTTTCAAAGCCCAGCCGTTCTGAAATCTCAGTCACAGAATATTCGCTGTGAAGCAGCAGGTGTTTGGCCTGCTGCACCCGGCTCACATTCTGGTATTCATTGATGGTGAAACCTGTGACCTCTTTAAAAATACGGCTGATATAGGATTTGCTGATATAGAATCTGGCCGCCAGCTCTTCCAGGTTTTCATTGGTCTCGCAGTGGTTCAGCAGATAATCGGCAATTTCATGGACTTTCTGGTGTTTTACCGTCAGCACTTTCTGGCTCTCCTGAACGAATTTGGCCGTTTTCCGGTTGCGGTATAAAAGGAGCAGGATCTCCGCCATTTTCATCTTCACCATCATCTGGTAATTTCCCATCTTTCGTTTCAGCTCCCGGTGGATCTGCATCAGAAGCTGTCCGGTCTGCTCCCAATCTTCCGGACGGATTCCCAGCACGCCATAATTCGTTTCAAACAGCTCTTCCAAGGTGAACAGGCCGTTGGCTTTCAAAAACGGATCGAAGATCTCTTCTCTTAAATGGACCAGAATCCTGTCGTGGTAGGACTTTTGGGCCATGCTGGTTTTGTGAATCTGATTTCTCTTCACCAACACCACCATTCCCTTCTCCACCCGGTATGTCTCTTTGTCTATGAAATAATACCGTTCCCCTTCCATTAAAAAATACAGCTCATAGCCGTCATGGAAATGGCGGTACTGCATGGAATATTCCTCGTCCCGGGTGACACGCTCAATCATGAACCCTTCCATTTCTTCCAGATATACTTTTTGGATCATAGCTTCCTCCATCATTTTTTTCAACTAATACCATCTTCAGCCCATGTATGTAGCCAAAAGTACGATTTTATAAAAATCAGTCAATATTTCATAAGATTATTATACTATATTATAGTAAAATAGCTACTAGAGAATATGTGCTGGAAGAAAATTTGCCGGGAAGAAACGCCCATCAGCACCATAATAAAACAAAAGCCGCAAAAGCGGCGGAAATGAGGTTAATATGAAATACGCAGACAACAAAGTATCCGATGTGAATATCGCCTATATCGGCGGCGGCTCAAGAGGATGGGCCTGGACATTTATGACCGACTTATCGATGGACGATTCTTTAAGCGGCACCATCCGTTTATACGATATCGACCCGGAAGCAGCAAAGCACAATGAGATCATCGGCAACGCCCTTACCGCCAGAGAAGATACCACCGGAAAATGGAACTACACCACATGCGCCACCATCAAAGAGGCTTTAACAGGCGTTGATTTCGTCGTTATCTCCATCCTTCCCGGAACCTTCGATGAGATGGCATCCGACGTACATCTGCCTGAACGCCTTGGCATTTACCAGTCCGTAGGCGATACAGCAGGCCCGGGCGGAATCATCCGCGCCCTCCGCACCATCCCCATGTTTGTGGACATCGCAAATGCAATCAAAGAATATTCTCCAGAGGCATGGGTCATCAACTATACAAACCCAATGACCTTATGCGTTAAGACTTTATACCATGTATTCCCGCAGATCAAAGCCTTCGGCTGCTGCCACGAAGTATTCGGAACCCAGAAAGTATTAAAGGGAATCTGTGAAGAGACTTTCGGCTTAAAAGATGTAGACCGCGCCGATATCTTTGTAAATGTTCTGGGTATCAACCATTTTACCTGGTTCGACCAGGCTTCTTACAAGGGAATCGACTTATTCCCTGTATACAAAGAATACATAGACAGCCATTATGAAGAAGGCTATAATGAGCCGGATAAAAACTGGGCCAACAGCACATTCAGCTGCGCACACCGGGTTAAATTCGACCTGTTCCGCCGCTACGGCCTGATCGCCGCCGCCGGAGACAGACATCTGGCTGAATTCATGCCCGGAGACGAATATCTGAAAGATCCTGAAACTGTAACAAGCTGGAAATTCGGCTTAACTACCGTGGACTGGAGAAAGAACGACTTAAAAGAGCGCCTCGAAAAGAGCGCACGCCTTGTGAGCGGAGAACAGCAGATTGAACTGAAACCTTCAGGAGAAGAGGGAATCCTCTTAATCAAAGCACTCTGCGGCCTTACCCGCATCGTCAGCAATGTAAATATCCCTAACACAGGACTCCAGATTCCTAACCTTCCATCCAGTGCGGTTGTGGAAACCAACGCGGTGTTCAGCCGCAATTCCATCAAACCTCTGATTGCAGGAGAGATTCCAACCGGCGTGCTGGAACTGATTACACCTCATGTGGAAAACCATGAGACTGTGCTGAAGGCAGCATTGGATTGTGATAAAGAGCTGGTTTATAAGGCATTTTTAAATGATCCTCTTGTAAAGGGCCGGGCATCCGAAGAAGATGTGAAGGCACTGGCTGACGAAATGATCGAAAACACGAAAAAATATCTGCCTGAGGGCTGGAAATAATACGCTCCAAAATGGAGGCCGCTATGAAAATTATCGACGCACATGCACATGTGGTTCAATATATCGCGGGTACCGGTTCCCAGGGGGAACTCCGGGCCTGCGGCGGCGGACGGGCCGTCTATGCCACAGGAGAATCCTTCCCCATGATCCCACCGGAAATCGGGGAATACAATGCCACGCCGGAAGCCCTTTTAAAAGTAATGGACGCCCATGATGTGGAAAAAGCCGTGCTGTTACAGGGGAATTATTTTGGCTTTCAAAATCTCTATACCTATGAAGCCATAAAGAAATACCCGGACCGTTTTACAGGAGCCGCCACTTATGACCCATTCTGCGCTGAAAAAGACAGAATACGGGAACATCTCTTCGGGGAGCTGGGTTTTAAAATCATCAAATTCGAAGTCAGCAACGGTTCAGGCCTTATGAGCTATCACCCCACCGTGGACCTGGACGGCGATATCATGCACGATGTCTACAGCCACGCAGCAAAAAGCGGCCTGACCTTTGTCATCGACATCGGCCGCCCAAGAAACAACTGCTGGCAGATCGATGCTTTGAGAAGCGCTGTGCTAAGATACCCGGAGATGAAGTTTGTCATCTGTCATCTTCTTGCCCCGCAGCTGGGCGACGGCGACCTGCTGAAACGTTCCCTGGAAAAACTGGCTCTCCCCAACGTCTGGTTCGACATCGCCGCTCTCTGTCTCAATAGCAAACCGGAGACCTTTCCCTACCCCACCGCAAAAAAATTCGTCCGCTGGGGCCTGGATATCGCCGGTGCAGACCGGCTCATGTGGGGAAGCGATATGCCTTCTGCGCTGACCCGTGACAGTTATCAGCATTTTATTGACTTTGTAGAGGGAAATGAATTGGTGAGCGCAGCGGAAAAAGAGAAACTCTTTTATGAGAATGCTGCGGAAGTATATTTTTAACATCAAACGTGAAGGGATTTTCGGAAAAGCCTTGAGGTTTTGAATATAAAACCTCAAGGCTTTTCCGAAAATCCCTTCACGTTTGATGTTAAAAATATCAATCATCTCCAAAAACCGCAATCTGGTTTTTCCCTCTCCTCTTCGCCGCATAAAGCGCCTCATCCGCATGTTCATAAAGCGACGAAAACGTATCTCCGTCTTCCGGCCCAAAAGCAAGTCCTATGCTGATAGAGAATCTTTTCTCCTCCCCCTCTGTTCTAAGCCCATTAATTTTTCTGCGGACTTCTTCTGCTCTGACTAAAGCGCATTCCCTATTGGGCAGGTGATCCAAAAATACCACAAATTCATCACCGCCGAATCTGGCCGTCAAATCTTCAGCCCGGAAAGCCCCCGTCAGTATTTTCCCCATTTTTCTTAAAACACGGTCCCCTTCCTGATGCCCATACCGGTCGTTAATGCCTTTAAAGTCGTCCAGATCCATCATCATCAAACAACAGAGCTCCGTACCATTATTTAATGCCGCCTCCACTTTGTCCGAAATGATCCTCCTGTTATAAAGTCCGGTCAGCGGATCGCGCTCCGAAGAATAGGAAAGTTCTATTTCCCGCCGGGTTTCCTCATCCACATCCCTGACATAGGCAAATGCAACCGGTGCTCCCATCGTCGGCTCAGTCAACAGAGAAATCGTGCACATCATCCATTTATAAGTATCACTTCCAGGATAGGCCGCACGGAATAATTCCTTCAACTCCCTCTTTTTCGTATAATAAGCGGCGAGCATATTGTTAACCTGCACCATATCAGTCATCCGGGCACTGTCCTCCTGGTGCACATACTGGCAGATCCTTCGGATAAATCCATCACTGTACGGAAAGCTTTCACGTCCCTTCATCCGGTCTGCTCCCTCTGCTGAACAAGCGATCACCTGCTGTTTCTTTAGATTTACCGACCACATGATCACCGCTTCCGAAAGAAGGGCCGCACGGTATTGTTCTTCCTGGGCAAATCGTTTTTTCACCCGTTTTTCCTCTGATATATCTTCCATGGTCCCAATGGCCTCAATCACCTCTCCATCACTTCCCTTTACCAATGACAAGGAAAGGCGAAACCAGGTATCCTCTTTAAATGCCGTTCCCCCTGTAAATTCCAACGGCTCCGGTTCCTCCCCCCGGGCCGCCTGCCGAAGAACCTGCTGCCATTTTTCCAGATATCCGGCAGATACCAGCCCACAGCCTGAGGCATTTTCAGAAAACGGTTTCAAAACCGGTGGGAAAACACTCCCCGAATTTCCGCCGGTGTGATGAAAATGAGGCTGTCATCCCTTGGCAGATACTCAAATGTAGTGTAAGAGGCATGGCAGAGGGCCAGCTCCAGTTTTTTCTTCTCCAATTCCAATTCCGCCTTGGAATTCAGAATAATTCTTCTGGTCTTTTGGAACCAATAGATAATCAGTATGGCTGTAATAAAAAATACCAATATTATTTTAACAGTGAGATACAGCGCAGTAATCGTTATCTTTTCCCGGTAGCGGTTGAAAATATCATAAGTGACCTCGGTCACCACATACCAGTCATTTATCCCGGACGGCGCATAATAGGCAAGTCTCCGTTCCTCGCCCAAATGAAATACAAACACGCCTTTCTCATTATTTATCATCTTTTCATGGAACTCTTCTGCGGAGAAACTCTCCATATCAGATTCATTTTCCAGAAAATGAAAGTAGTCTCTTCCATCATATAAGCTGTCCTCGTGGCTGGTCTGCATGATAATCGTGCCATCCGGTTTCAACAAATAGGTATAACTTTCTGAATTAAAACCGGTTGAAACAGTCATATCCACCATTTGATTCACAATCATAATTCCAGCAATTCCGCCATTCGGCGCTCCGTCCTTTAAAAACGGCGCATAGAACCCGAAGACTTCATCTCCGGTAACGCTCGAAAGGAAAACATCCGTCATACCGCTTTCTCCACGGCCAATCCCTTCCACATAGCCGCCCTTGGATTCAGGCAGAAGTTCATGTTCCTGGGAATAGAGTTTTCCGTCTGCGGACACGAGGCGGATATTGGCAAAACCGCATTTTTTCTTCAGCTCATTATAAATAAGATTTTTTCCTTCTTCCGTAATTTCCGGCGTATTGGATATATAATTGGCGGCAAAGCGCACTTCCTCCAGCACCCAGTCAGTTTCCTGCTTTATGGATTTGACCGAAAGGCCGTTGATATCCGCCAAATGCTCTATGACCATGCTGCTCATCTGATATTCAACACGTTTTGAAAAATCGAATAAAAATATATAAATTAAAATCAACACCAAAACGGCTGCACCCACAATCACTTTCAGACTGTTCCTGCTGATATTTTTTTCCAATCTCACAATTCCGCCTCCTTTTATCAAACGAAGCCCCGGTACTTACAGATAAAACCGTCTAAAATCAAAAAACTCCAACCAGAATAATCTGGCTGAAGTCTCCCAAATCCAACTTTCTGCAACTGGCTGCCCATACGGCCCTTTAGCTTTGCGTCACTGCCTTTCGACAGTTTTGCCATTAACTTAATAATAGATTTAAAATAAGGCGTTGTCAACCTTACCCTTTTGATTCTTATACTTTAAACCCCCAAGGCATCCACGAAACTCCTCATCATCCGGGTTCACTTGCAGCACATAATTCACCTTTCCAACCAACCGCAGCCGGTATCTCTCAATCCCCGCCTCTCCCAAATCCAGGTACTTCCGGTCCCCGATTCTCTCCAGATGCCCGCGGATCCCAAATTTCCTGCAAAAATAAATCTCCTGCCTCAATTTTCTCCGATATTCTTTTGAAACCTGGGGTTTACAGTTCACCACCACGCCGGTCACATTCTGCTGCTGCCCTCTGCTGATAACACGCGTCTTTTTCTTGTTTAAATTAAATCCCATCTCCCCCAGAAATGCCCCAGCCTTCCGTTTCACCATCTCAGCATCGAAATCCCCGGAAAATGTCAGATCATCACAGTACCTGCTGTAACTGATTCCCCGGGCCTCACACCACGCCCCTATAGATTCATCAAACGGCCTCATAACCAGATTGGAAATAGCCGGAGACGTGGGCGCGCCCTGGGGCAGGTAATCGTAATAGCAGCACAGATAAGCCAGCATCGTGCCAACAGACGGAGGGAAATATTTTTTAGGAAATGAACTCTGTAATACCTGTTTAAATAAAATATTCTCAAAAAAATTTTCTATATCCAATTTCAGAATCTTCTTTTTTCCCACATGAGGCGCCGCATTGTCTTTCAGTTTTGCCCCTTTATGGTATGCTGTTGCATATTCGGAAATGGAATGCGCTTCCAGGACATTGTGCAGAATCTTCTGCTGGATTCCTTTTAAAAGCGGATCGGGAACCAGGAGACGCCGCTCTTTCCCGCTCCTTTTTTTAATTACCGCCGTATGGTAGTGTTTTTCCACATGATTGCTGACAGCATAAAGGCAGGCAATTTTCTTATCATCCGGCCAATCGCTGTTTCCAACGAGTTCCAGCGACAAAAGAAACTCCCTGCACTGTTCTGCTGTACAATATTTCCATAAATCCGACATCTTTTTTCAATGCCTCCCGTAACATAAAGACAGCAGGAGCAATACTGAAAAAAGAAGATACTGTATATGCGGAGATGTACAAGCCGAAGGCGGCAGGCACACCAGAGGCGCCAAAGCGCCGCAGGCGTGCGGTTGTACTTCGCAGCATATACAGACTTTGATCTGAATCTCATGTTCCCGGCGGCGACTCGCCGCCGGGCCGGTAATCCTTTTAGTCAAACCGGAAACACTATTGCTCCTGCTGTTTTATATTTTATTATATTTTTGTAAAATCATAAAGTGTTTTTAACACTGCTTTCCATCAGCTGCGTATCCCCTTTTGAGGAGATTCGGAACAAATGGCAGGTGCGCAGTTGCCAATATTAATTGACCCTGGCTCCTGATGCGTTGACATAATAGCCGTCAGGCGTCTGTCTGTTTGCATACATCGCACCGCTGCGGTCCATGTAATACCAGTTTCCATTGATGTACTGCCAGCCTGTCTGCATCACGCCGCTGCCGTCCAGGTAATACCAGTTTCCGTTGATGTACTGCCAGCCTGTGGTCATGGCGCCGTTGCCGTCCAGATAATACCAGTTTCCGCTGATATTCTGCCAGCCTGTCAGCATATAGCCTTCCCAGTTGAAGTAATACCATACACTGTTGATCTGTTTCCATTCATTCTTTGGATAGCCGCCGCCGGCATATGCATACCACCAGCCCCGCTGGTTCTGCTGCCAGCTTCCGCCTCCGCCGTGATAGCTCACATTGTCCTCATCTACATAGTAATCATCGGAGAAATCTGTCCATTCGCCAGCTCTGTTGTTATAATCGGAAATGGCCCGAACCTTGAATGCATAGCTGCCTTCCCGGGTGATATAGCTTCCAAAATCATAAGAAGTATTGTTTGTCGTAACAGTAGTTACAGACTTCTCATCCTTATACAGACGCACTTCATAGCTCTTAGCGCCCTCCAGGCTGTCCCAAACCGCTGTGGTTCCAACCCACTCATAATTTTCCACTTCGCTCAGTTTACCGCCAACTCTTTTCAGCTCCACTTTCAACTCCATGGTAACGCCGTCATCATAAATCTTAGCCCTGTCAAACTCTGCATTGCAGCCGGATAATGAAAAATGACTTTTGGAGGTATATGAAAACTTATATCCGTCTCTTGCCGTCAGATCCACTCTTACTACAGGCAGGTCTCCCACACTCCATGTGTCCACATCATTGATATATTCCACATTATCAATATAGAACTGATTGCTGGATGTGTTAGCCTTCACACTTCCCACCGATTCTCCCGATTTAGGCTCTTCATCATAAGAAAATGTAATCGTAACTTTGTCAATCTTCTCGACGGCCAACACCGACATGCTCATACCGATCGTCATAGCCGCTGCCAACGCAACACAAATCCAATTTTTCCAACTCTTCCTCATATCACTGCCTCCTCCATTTCAATATCTTTTTTAATCTTTTGGGAATAAAATGTATTACTTCCATTTCTTACAAATTATCTATTTATATTGTAGTATAAGAGCCAGTTTCTTTCAATTTCTTTATTATTAACAAATATTACGATTTATTAACTAAATATGAACGAATGTTGTCTAACACCTTCCTGGACAGCAGCTCGAATGCCTGTTTTGTCCTTCCGGCAGACATTTTAACGCATACCACGTTGGGCTGGGTAATTAAAATGCCGTCCGGATCACCAATGGCGCCTTCCGTATCACAGCAGTAATAATTGTCTGGCGACTCCAGCCATTTTTTCAGGGCGTCCGGATCAGAGGCCGGTCCGATGGAGGTATTGAACAGGATTTTATGATTTCCAAGCTTGTTAAACTCCTCCTCGTGAAGCAAAATCACATTCTTATTCAGACATGCAAACACCACCTGGCTATCTTCTAAAAGATCGTGCAGCGGTTTGTAAGCGATGCCCTGGCTCTCCCTTTCCGGTTTTCTGGTTCTGCTGTAATAAGATACTTCCGATCCCATAAAATGAAGGGCGTCTGCGATCATACCGCCAGTCACTCCCATGCCCAGGATGCCCACTTTTAAATCAGTCAGCTCAAGAGGCTGGTCGCTCCACATGGGGAAATCATAACCATGGAGCATGCGCACCAGCTGGTACAGCACATATTCCACCACGCCTCTGTCCCCATAATCCCGGATTCCAAGCACAGTTATCCCCTTAGTCCTGGCATAGGCGATATCCACATTGGCGCTCTCTTCCGAATAAAGGCTGCAGCACATGCCCACATACCGTATGCTGGGGCAATGCTCAAATATGTATTGGTTGATTTTTGAGGTATAGCTGAGAAGCACCCCGTCCGCATCACCGATCCGGCGCACGATCTCATCGTCATCCGCCGGGACATCGCCGAACATGACGATCTCATCCGCATACTGTTTCAATTCCTCTTCTCCCCATGGTACGAGGCTTACAGGCTCAATTGCCACTAATTTTTTAAAACGTTCCATATCCGTCTCTCCTTTTTCTCTGCCATTCCGGCATTTTCAAACAGCTCCTGATCCAGAATGTATCTGAAAATTCTGTGACCCGCATCTGACATTTCATAATTTTCAGATATACTTTGGTTAAAACATGATCGGTGAAACCAGATTACGGAGCAGAGCCACAATGCTCCACCCTGCAATCTCACTGGTTCTGGAATAGATGTCCACAACCGCCTTTATCCCGTCAATCTCCGCTGTTATCTTGTGGTCATCCCCGGCCATCCCCGGCACGCTGTAAATGTTCACGCTTGTCTTCTCCGCTCCGGCAGTCGCCAAGGCAGTTGCCACAGCTACATTTACCTTTGTAGGAAGCAGACTGATAGCCTTTTTCGCATTTCCTTCAAATACATGGGAAGTTTCACCATCACTCATCAAATGCTCTTCAAATAAAGGCGTTCCCTTTAAGGAAGCCGGCCCTTTTCTCGTTTCAATTCCGGAAGTCACCGTTCCCATCAGCGAAACGGTTCTCAAAACGTCAAAACCGCCAATGGCGCCCGAAGCAATATGTACTTTCGTGCCATGCTGTTTGGCTGTTTCAATCACCCTCTCATAAAACGCCTGATCTGCAAATGCCCCTATGGACAACACTGCAAAATTACAGCCGCTTGCCAAAATCGTTTCCGCATAATCCCTGACTGCCTGTCCGGACGCCGCTTCCGCAATGTAATCCGGTTTCTGGGCCAGCAGTTCTTCTATGGTTTCATATGCCTTACAGCCCGCCTTAGCAGCCATTTCTTCCGATGCTGCGCGGCTTCTTCCCAGCACACCCACAATCTCGTAATCTGCCAGCAGACCATTGTTGTATGCATCCACAACAATATTGGACAGATAGCCACATCCTAAAATTCCTAGTTTTAACTTTTCCATATCAACTTACCTCGTAATTTCTTTATACTTTTTCACCTGCAGGCGGCCATTATTATAGAGGAACATGACCACTGCCATACTGCTGATTATAACATAGCCGCACCAGCTTAACCAGTCCGGAACCTGTCCGAATATAAAAAGTCCTAAAAGCGCCGAAAAAATGATCTGGGAATAATCGTAAACGGAAATCTCCCGGGCCGGCGCGTTGCAGTAGGCAGCCGTAATTGAAAACTGTCCGCCGGAAGCCGCCAGCCCTGCCAGCAAAAGCATTCCCAATTGGAAACCGGACATGGAATGAAAGCTGAAAATCAGATATGGCAGCGTCACCAGACAGGAGAAACCGGAGAAGAAAAAGACGATAAACGGCCCTTTTTCCCCTCTCTCCCCCAGGGAACGCACCAGCGTATAGGCTGCGCCGGAACAAAGACCGCCTAACAGTCCGATCAGCGACGGCACCAGATCCATATTGACAAAGGTCGGCTTTATGATGAAAAGGCTGCCGATAAATGCCCCGGCCACACAAAGTCCCTGAGTAAGCTTCACCTTTTCTCCCAAAATTAAAAAGCTGAATATGATGGCAAAAAACGGAGACATTTTGCTCAGCATGGACGCATCGGCCAGCACCAGATGGTCGACCGCGTAAAAATTGCACAGAATACCGATAGTGCCGAAAGTGGAGCGCAGAATCAGCCTGAAAAGGTTGGCTTTTGGATCGGTAATCCAGATATGCTGCCGTTTCATCACTGCAATTGCGAAGAAAAAGGCCACCAGATTCCTGAAAAAGCTTTTCTGCACCGAAGGCAGATCTCCTGCCATGCGCACGAATACATTCATCACTGCAAATGAAAATGCGGATAAAATGATATAGATAATCCCTTTATATTTCTTATTCAACATAACTTTGCCCATATTCCCTCTATCCCTGTTCCACGGCCGCCGCAGCCTGCTGCCCGGCCAAATCCGCTTCCCAGAATGAGTAATTTTTTATATCTTCATTTACGGTCCGTCCCTTATAATAACCGTCAAAATTGTGGTAATAGCTGGTTCTTCCATCCTCTTCAACCGTATAGTTGAAATAATCCCAGTTAGTCAGCTTAGATGTTATATACGATTCAAAAGACAGCCACTTTTTTAATACCGCATCCGTAAAACTTCTGGCCTCTCTCTGATATTGGTCCGGAGAAAGGGCCGGATCGAATTTCCGGCAGACTACATTGACCACCGCATATTTACCATAGCGCAGCGCATTGCCGTATGTGTTGATCCCGAACTTATTATTTGCACTTTTTTCGTATTTTCTTTCAATTTCATTCAAATACTGGTGGCAGAAAAATCCAAACATATAGATCCTGTAGTCATTCTTTTCTTTGAATAATTCCTCAAAGCTTTCCTTTCTAAACAGGGTATCATCTCCGTTTCTTCTGGCTTTGGCTGCATCGCCTTTGACACTGGCCGCAATCCGGATGAATACGGACCGGTTCACAATGTTGCCGGAATCGATATAATTCTTTTCCTCGCCGTCATAAAATTCCCCACGTTTTCTGTCATAAAAATACCCAAATTCCTTATAGATCATATCCTGGTAATGAATCTGCATGCTGTCGTTGGCCCGGCGGTCAGCTTCATTGACCGGGGACTGTTCATTGGTCGCCTTCGACAGCTCTTCAATCAGGGCCCGACGCTTTTTTTCTTCTATATTATCATCTAAGAAGGTGATCACCTTTACCATGACCTCTTTTTCTTCAAATACGGAGAGGTTATCTTTATGGTCTCTGTAGATGCAGGATAACGTATATGCGGTCTGCCCTCCATTGATGATCTGCGGATTGGTGATCAGCATCTGGGCCTGATCCTTGATTCCGATCTGGGAATTGATCTCAGTACCGTCGGACAGAATGGTGATTCCGTTGTTGTACAGAGCAAATTCATTGGTCGTCTTGTCCACAATGGTCTTTTCTATCTTCGTATTGATGTTATTCTCCTTCAGGCTCAGATAGCAGCGCGGGTTGTATTTTAAGATAGAATTCTTATATTTATCCATTAGTTTGGCGATCTCTAACACAGGCACAAACAGCACCATAATCTTACATTTGCTGTATTCTGTCTGCACAAAATACACGATTCTTCCGTCATTTCCCTCTTTATTGCTCAAAGACAGGTTGATCCTGATCTCATCCGCATTAAAACAGCAGCCGGCCACAATAGGAAATACCAGATTCGTATAACACTTTTCATAATCGAACACCTCTGCCGGAACGCCGCCGGTAAGGCGGAACAGATCTTCTTCATCCACCCGTTTTAAATTGGCCAGAATGACGACCCGGTAATTATACCTTCCAATATCACCAATTTCACTGATGATCTTCTGCATAGCCCTGATTTTTTTATTGTATTCATGGCCGTTCCGGTCCTGTTTTTCCCCTTTGGTAATCCTGAAAATATCCATCTTCAGGATTTCCGTCATATCGATCTCCTTATTTTCAAAATTGTCTTTGCTGTCCCGGAATTTAGACTGGATCAGGATAATCTCTTTTCTTTCCTTATCAATGTAATAAGCGTCAATTCCCCCGTCATAAGGGTCGTCTGTAATAAAATTTTCCCGGTCGGTAAATGCATCCAGGCCATACCTCACTTTGAAAAACAGATGGATAAATGACCGGGACCGGGCCTGGTTCATCAAATCTTTTTCATTTTCCGCCGGATAGTACCGCCTGTAATTTGTCGGCGCCTCATTGCGCAGTTCATCTAAAATTCTGACTAAGATATCGTACTTATCCATATAAATCCTCTTTCGTATTATTTAATCCTCCATGCCGGAGCATTTTGATGCGCAAATTTTGCTAAATACAAATCTTGCGTTGACACGCGCTGAGAAGTTTAGATTCTCACCTGCAATTCAAATTTGTGGCTACGGCACAAATTGGGGTGTGAAAAATAAGCCATCAGGATTATTTTTCACACCATCGCTCACTGCCAGATCTGGGGGACAGATTCCACCATCTTTCCCGGGTTTTCCAACGCCTGATTCATAAGGATGAGCGTATAGGCATCCTGAAGCGCGTCAGCTAATGGATAGACCTGTATACCGTCTTCGATAAATGCTTTCATGCCCAGCATGAAAGCGGCAATGGCAGTCTCATCCTGGGGCATGACCGGGCTTATAAAAGGATTTTCATAGAGCATTTCATTTTCCAAGGCAACAGAACAGATTCCAGAGCAGTCCGCAGCCCGTCTTACCGCAAGCTGCTGTGTTACCGGCCTGAAAGTTTCATCCGTATAGCGAAGTGTCAGGTCATCCAGTTCCCCTTTCACCCCCTGGACATTCAAATGGCGGCTTCTGATATAGGAGTGGTACTGCACTCCTGAAAAATCATAGAAAGCCGCTTTTCCATTTTCAAATTCAAATGTTATCCTGATCCGGTCCCTGTCCTTTATGCTGCCATCCGTCACATCACCGGCTCTTGAGCTGGTTTCCATTACCGGAAATGTGAAGCGTTTTCCGCAGAGTTTCATAGGAACACTTACGTCTGTATTTAAAAACTTCCTGATCAGGCTGGCCCCATGGTAATCATGGGCCAGGGTGATATTCACCGCATAGGGGTCTCCAAGGTATCCCCGTTTTACCGCCTCTAAAGCGGACGCTATCATGGGGTATTTAAAATATTGCTCTGCCACCTGTATTTTCGCGCCGTTCTGAGCCATTTCCCATATCTGGTTAAGCTCGTCGAGGGTGAGGGCGGCGGGCGTTTCGCACAGCACCGGATAACCTTTCTGCGCCCATTTTAAAGTAACCTGGCAGATGGATGGCTTGCTGACCGCCACCACCACAAAATCAGGTTTCAGGGCTTCGCATTCTTCCTCGGATGTGGTGGCGTAAAGACCGTATTCCCGGTTCAGTTTCTGAACCTTTTCTTCCGTCCGGCATAAAACTGCCTGTAAATGAAAAAGTTCCGGGTAATTGGACGCAATTCTGGCGTAAAAAAGAGCGCGCCAGCCGGAACCTATGATGATGAAGTTTTGTTTCATGTTTAATTTCCTCTTTTGCTGAAATTTTATCAGGTTGTTTTCCGCTTGTCGTTTCCCTTTTTACCCTATTTCTCTTTTTCCTGAAGCATCTTCAGGAATGCCCGGCATCCTTCGCAGATATCTTCATAAGTCACATCGAAATTACCTGTGTACCAGGGGTCCGCAATGTCTCTTGGCCGGTCGGAAAAATCCAGCAGTCGGTACACTTTATGATCCGGGTCGCCTCCTAAGATGCGGAGCATGTTGGTGATATTTCTCTGCTCCATACCGATCAGGTAGTCGTAGGCTTCATAATCCTTCTTTTTCAACTGGACTGCCCGGTGGCCGCCTACAGGGATGCCTTCTCTGCGCAGTTTATCTCTGGTTCCGTAGTGGACGGGGTTGCCGATTTCTTCGGTACTGGTGGCGGCGGAATCGATGTGGAAGAGGTGGGCAGTTTTGTGGGTGTTTACCATGTCTTTTAGAACGTATTCAGCCATGGGGGAGCGGCAGATGTTGCCGTGGCAGACGAAAAGTATCTTGATGTTATTCTGAAATTGCTTATTCATGCTCTATTTCTCCATATCTTTTTGATAGATAAAGTCTACTATAAATTCATGCTTTGAACAAGTCTTCCAACAAGTATTTCAGGCAAGTATTTCCTTTCTATTCTTCTATTTACAGCCTGTTTACTGTCTTGTATAATGAAAGCAGGCAGTTCCTACTGCTGGGTGACTTCCATCTCCGAAAGGGGGTGGTTTAACATGAGTACATATGAGACCCTATCTTTGATGATTGCGTTTGGAGTACTTGTTGTTATGATTATAGGTACAAAAAAATAGTCACCCGCCGTCCAAAGCTATGTGACTATTTTTCAGAAACTTAACTTTTTGGAAGCCACTCGCTGGAGTGAACTGCCCTTTTTGTACCTTTATTATAAGCCATTTTCGACTCGTCTGTCAATTATGATTTTTCAATCTTTCTCCCACATTTTCCTTTCATACACAGTCAATCCTATTGGAATGCCCTGGAGCATATTGCCGTGGCAAACAACTAGTATACTTATCATCTTGTTTCTATCTTCTGTTAAGTTTTGTATTTCTTCTCATCCAGCAACTTTCAAATAACTATAAAATAAGACTCATTTTTGTCAATGTATTGAATTAAGAGGACCTTTTTATTTACACATATATGATTGGCTACCCATAATAGTCGAATGATAACTTCCAAAAATAAATTCTTCCTTAATTGTTTTAATAAATTTCCTATCTGTTATCAAACGATATATTGTTATAGCTGCTCCACCAATATCCAATTTTGTCAAATCACGAGTTATAGCAACAATAAGAGCATTACTTGAGGTTGCCACTAAGTTGGAATATGACAAGATTTTATGCGTTCTCACTTCATACAAATTTCTGTCCATTTCGCTTTCGCCCTCAAAAAACAACCCATGAATTATATATATCAAAGTATTAATAAAAGAAGATAATGCTGCTCCTCGTGTAATACTGTAAGAATCAATATGCCATTTCATTAACATATTCTTTGCCAAATCATTATTGGCCGTAGCAATAACAGGAACCGGAAGACCTTGCGTTGTAAAATAATCACTGCCCAAATGAATTGCCTGTCGTGCTACTGCTGCTGCAAAAAGCATTGGATCATCGATTCCATACTGTACTGATTTCTCCAGCATACCTGCGACTCCTAATGGGTAATGCCTTACTATCTGCATACTTTTCATGTTTACCTGAAATGTTTCTAAATCTGTCTTGGTCAAAGAATTTGTCATAATATTTGCGGTTCCAAATATCCAACCCAATAGTGGATCATGTCCCATAGTTCTATATCTATGTGTAGTCCCTGACAGACCAGTGTCAGACACATGAACGCCAGTAGCAATTGCATCGTATGGAACACTTTACAATAAAACATCCTGCCATTGCGGAGGCGCCAAAGATAATGCAATGAGGCGTATAGCTGCCTTTTACATTTAATATGCTTGATCGGAAGTAAGTTCCGCTCCACACTGAGCACAATACCCTTTTTGTGCGGTAATCTCTGTCGATTGATAATATTTCTTCGTTCATGTACATTCCGACCATCTAAAAAGCTAATAACTTATAGTATCTTGAATCATGACCTCCATTTGGTTGTTCTTCAACGAACCGATATTATATAGTATATTTCCATAATCATTCTCCTTCGAATACTGAACTATAATTGGGTTTGTACTTGAATACATGCCATAATCATTCAGTTTCAAAGTATATACATTTGCAGCAATCTTTTGAGGTTCTTCGAGACCTTTTTTATAGTAATACAAAGTACCGATCATGCTATATGTATCCGTTATGTCCTGCATGTCTGTCAAATAAAATATTGCATCTGCATCCTCTGTCATAAAAATTTTGGAATACCCCCCAAAATCATTATATATTTTATGTAACCGGTAAGTATCATCATTTGTATCCCAATAATATAGCCCTTCCGCCTTAACAATGTATGCAGTTGAACCATCTTCTGAAACCCTAAAATAATCAATCTCAGTTGTAATGCAAATAGAATCTGATATACCATCTTGTTCAAAATCCGACACGCAAAAATCATTATCCTCGTCTTTATAGAAAATCCTATTTCCCTTTATAGAATACTTTGACTGTGTATCAAATCCCGTCCATTCAACATCACCATTCATATCTAATTTATATAATTTAGAGGCAAAATAATCTTTAATTCTTCTTGCCTCTAAATAGAAGAAATCAGTACTGCCTAAGTTGTTTTGCATACTGTTGCCATTATCATCTAATATAGCACTTATGTCCATTGATCCACTCAATGATAATTCTTTCACCTCGTTATCCTTAGAAAAAAGTAACTTATTAAAACTTCCGCATGTGACAATAAAACCCTTGTCGAAGAAAACAACTTGCGTGTTAGAACTGGATTCTGGTTTTCTCTTCCATCTTGCTATTCGTTCCGGAACATTATCTTTCATCATATAAATCAATAATTCATATTCTCTTTCTTCTGACCAGATTATAGTTTTACCATCAGCACTGATTCCAGATATATTTCCATTTCCTCTAATACTGCATAATTCTTTAACCGTATCCTCTCCTTCAATATACATCGACAACTTTTTTTCATCATCTATTCTTGCAAAAGTTAATGAATTATCCGCAAATTTTATACCATCTGAACTGATTCCAAGTTCAACCCGAGCACCAGTTTTAAAATTATAAACCTGTACTTTGTCCATGCCTTTATCACTGGTATATGCATATCCTACCTGTTCTTTATAAAATTTTTTTGCATCTGTAATGGTATCATTATAAGAGCTGGAAAATTCTTTTTTTAATTCACTAAGTGATCTTTTAATTCTATAGCTTTCACTCATATCTTTTAGTATATTTTCTGTTGAAACTTTATCAGCAACGGAATACATACACCCATCGTCAGTGATATTAATTATTCGGTCAACTTCAGAAGAAATTAATATTGGCTCACTATCTACAGATGCAACATATTGTAATGATCCATCAAAACTGAGCAAAACAAATTTACTATGGTCTGGTGTACACTTTCCACTAGAATAATTACCATCAAATGATATGATCTGTTCATCCATGAAAAAATAGGCTGTTCCGTCATTACTAGTAATTGCAGAGACTCCTCTGGATTGATATTTTGTATTCGAATAGTTTTTATTTTGTAAAAAGGCCCAAAAAATACCGGCTGCAATACAAACAGTTAAAACAGCTATCATAACAGCTACAATAATTTTACCTTTCTTCTTCCCCTCCGTTTTAACTGTTTCTTTAGATAAATCAACCGTTCTTTGCTTTTTTCTAAACACAACGGATAATTTTATCTTTTCTTTTTTCGAACTATAATTCCCATTCACAGCACCGCATTTCGGACAATGCAAATCAGACGATCTGAGTTCTGTTCCGCATTTCATACAATACATACCGTTCCTCCATTCACTTTTACGCTTCTCTTAAACTTTTTCATATGCATACTTTCGGAAAATTAACTAAAATTTCAAACTATAGCACTATCATATCGCAAAATTGTGAAAAAAACAATAAAACTCATAATAATAGTTGCTAATTAGTCGGAGCTAATAACACATATGAATTATTGATTTAATCAGATACTCCATACAAAAAAACGCAAACCTTTCTAACAATCTCCAAATCAATTGTTAAAAAGGTTTGCGGTATCATCCCCTCTCAAATCTCATCCCAACACTTCTCCCCCGCTTCCATCGCCAATATATCCCGAATCCCACACTTTACCATAGAATCAACCGATGTCTGCGTAAAAAATGCCATATGAGGTGTCATGACCACGTTACGGAATTGTCTTAAATAAAAAATATTCCGGTTTGCAAGGATGTCAATTCTATGGTCTCCATGTACGATCCCGTTTTCTCCTTCTACCGTATCCAGCCCGAGGGCGCCTATTTTTCCGCTTTCGATTCCCTGGATCAGGCTTTCCGTGTCGGCGAGTTCGCCTCTTGCACAGTTTATAATGACAACTCCGTCGCGCATCTTTTTCAGGCTTTCTTCATTTATCATATGATAGGTGTCCGGCAGATAAGGGAGATGAAGCGTAAGCAGATCGCTTTTTTGGTACAGCTCATCCATGGATACATATTCTGCATATGGTTTTACAGCCATGTTCTATTCCTGCTTTCCATATACTTCAAAACCGCATTTTTCAATATTATTATCGATCATTTTAAAGCCGGGGCTGCTCTCCCATTCTCCTTCCCGGATGAGTTCATCAAATTTAGCCTCGCGCTCCACAACAGCCTTTGCCTTTTCAAGGAGTTCTTTTGCATCCTCCGGGCGGATCACTACAACGCCGTCTTCATCTCCGACGATGATGTCTCCCGGATGGATCACCTGATCGGCACAGGCAATATCCGTGTTGATTTCACCGAAGCCATTTTTATACGGCCCTCTTGGAGTTACTCCACGGGAGTAGACCGGGAAATCATGTTCTTCCAGATACTGGATGTCACGTACACAGCCGTCCACAATGAAACCGCCTATTTTCTTATATTCTGCGAACTGATACATGATGTCACCGCATACGCTGTGAGTTAGGTCTCCGCTGTCATTTACAACAATCACATCTCCCGGCTTGGCCAGTGCGATCGCTTTGTTAAACAATAAGTTATCAGCCATGGCAGACTTTACGGTCAGGGCCGGCCCGCAGATTTTTCTGCATTTGCCCTGTGGTTTTATGGAAGAGTGCAGGCAGAACAGCCTTCCCATACAATCTGAAATATTGGCAACGGGAATATTGCGGAACGCTTCTACTAATTCCGGGTCCGGCCTTTTAAAATCCTCATAAATTCGTAATCCTGGTGTTGACATAATATCTTCCTCCTATTTATCATAATTATTTTTTCGTAATGCAAATTCTCCAATTAAAAATCCCACAACCACCACAGCCGTTCCAATTCCGATCACAAGCAGATCGCTCTGCATGGCCAGCATTGGAAGCACTGCAACCATCAGGGAAGCTACCGGCCCCATAACGCCGGCCGATACGCCGAACGAATCATAGGCGGATGTTTTGGTTTCCGGATCGACGCAGCGCCCCAGCGCAAGCCCTGTTGTGGATGAGCCAAGGGCCTGGCCGAAAATAATCAGCATGGTTTCAAACCAATCTTTTTTGATCCAATGTCTTCCTAAAACAAAGCATATCACGATGTTCAGCACAATCATAATGGCTGTATAAGCCACTATCGGCAGCCAATAGGTAGATACAATTTTCAGATTCAGGGTTGCAACTGCCGATGTAACGCAGATATCAAGGGCAAGGCTGGAAATTGTGCTGATGGACTTTTTATCCACATATCCGTCTAAATGACATTTTCTCATGACGAACCACAGAATTGCCGCCCCAACCATACCATGAAGGAAACTGGGAAATTTATTGAAAAATGATGTGATTCCGCCCAGAAACCCAAATATCTTACCTCCAAACCAGATGGAAACAAACAGCAGTCCCAACTGAAGGGCCAAAGAGTTTATTCCGCTTCCGGATACATTTTCCAGGCCGATGGGGGGTTGTTTCTCTTTTGGAATGACACCGCCGAAGCTGCCGAAATCCAAGCTTCCTTTAGAAGAAGCCCAGCCCTTACGAACGCCGAAATTGATGATAAGAACTCCAACGATCATAGCCAGCATCAGACCGGCTGTGGCAAAGACAATTCCTAATCCCAAGGTTCCTTCAATTCCATATTCCTCAAAAATAGCGCCTGCGCTGGCCGCCGTACCATGGCCGCCGTAAAATGCAAACACGCCCAGGATTCCCCAATGCTCAGGCATCCCCTTCCATATTCCGGAGAACAATACCCCGGCCAAAACGCCCACTGCCACCTGTGCAAAATAGAGGACTACGCAGATATCAATGGCCGCCGCGTAGTTGCGCAGACTGCTTTTTGAAATGGTATTGCCCATGAACATGGCCGTCATAACCAGCACAATCATAGGACTTGCCATTGATGCAAATGACTCCGGCATCTCAATCAGTCCCAATACCTGGGGCCCTGTAATCAGGGCAATCAAACCTCCAAGCACCGAAGCCGGAATAAACAGTTTCTGAATCGACTTTATAATCTCTCTCAGCAAATAGCCAATCATTAAAAAGCAAAACAAGACCCCCAAATCATTAAATACAGTACCAAACATATTCGCCCCTCCTGTGTTTTAAACAACCAGTCCGGCTGCCTCTTTTCCTTCTATCACCCTGATGGTATTTTCCACAACCGCCATTCCGGTTCTGTACAGCGCCTCTTCCGTATTTCCGCCGATATGCGGTGTAGCAGAGAAGTTATCTAAGGTCAGCAGTTTACTGTCTTTGGAAAGCGGTTCCGATGCGAATACATCAAATGCCGCTCCCCGGAGTTTTCTGCTTTTCAGCGCCTCGTAAAGATCTTCCTCATTTACGATTTTTCCGCGGGCAGTATTGACAAAGACTGCATTTTTCTTAAAATGGTTAAACAGTTCTCCGTGAATCATATTCTCGGTTTCCGCGTTCAATAGAACGCTGATGCTCACCAGATCTGCGCATTCCAGAACCTCTTCAATGGCATCCAGCTTCTTCATTCCACGTTTTTCTGCCTCTTCGGACGATACAAAAGGATCATACCCCACAACCTCTACATGAAATGCCTCTCTCATCATATCAGCGGCACACTGATGGATTCTTCCCATACCGATCAGACCCAGGGTTTTCCCACTCACTTCAGTCCCCAGCATATCAGGAGGTGCAATTCTGGTAAATTCTCCCCTCCGCAGCTTTGCATTTGCTTTGTAAAGATCCCGGCTCATCTCCAGAAACCTTGCGACAATCATCTCGGCAACAGAAGCCGTATTCGCACCAGGGGCATTGAGCACCCGAATCCCCAATTCCTTTGCTGCATTTACATCGATGGTGTCAAATCCTGCTCCATGTCTGGCAATCACTTTCAGATTCGGCGCTTTTTCCATCATCTCCCTGGTCACCTTCACGCCGCGGACAATCATTCCATCCAGTTCCTCTGGGTGTTCAAAATCCTTGATGACATTGGCTGCCGCTTCCAGATGCTTTACGGCCGCCGGATGAATAAATTCACTCAAATAAATATTCATTTCTTTTCCCCCTTTTTATCATTTTAAAGTATTTGCTAAATCTTCCTTTATCCGGATTAAAGTACTTTATTTAATTATAGCAATTACTTTACTTTTGTCAATAATATTTTAAACTACTCACTTTATTTTTATAGTATACCCTTTAAAAGCAAAATGCCCCATGACCGTATTTCACCGGATGAAATCCGGGAATACATAGAGTCACGGGGCACTCTGCACCAGAGTATGTTTGAAAATGCCGCATTCCATATTAAATCGGAACAGTTTAAATAGCTAATCTTCTTGACCGAAATAGCCGGTCTAAAGGTGGGAACATTGATAAAGAAAGCAGCTTACAAGTGAGCTTGCCGCTGCTTTCTTTATCAATGTTCCCGCCGTCTGAACTGTTACATTAAAATTTACTACCTGTTTCAACAACGGAATTCTTCCGTATACTGATCAATTTGATTCCACCGTTTTTCCGGTTTCCCTCCCAGCCGCTCTGCAAGTTCTGTAAATAAATATTCATATACCGCCGCCAAACCAACGATTGAACTGAAAAAACTGGTACTGTCTGTTATAAAGGTGAGTATTTCATCCGCAAAAACTGAAATAGGTGATATGTTTCGGTCTGACATCAAAATTATGTGGAGTCCATTTTTTTTCGCCATATCACAGATTGCAACATCCATTTTAAAATAACGGGACTGGCACATAAAAATTAAAGTGTCCCCCTTTCGTGCGCTGCTCAACTGCTGGAGGATGTTATTATAATCCCCTGCGATATGGTATGCATAATCCACCAAATAGCTCAACCCTAAGAAAAACCGTTCCGCCTCTCCATTTAAATTCCTGGTTCCAACAACAAATACCTTCTTGGAGTTCAGAATCTGCCCAATCACCCGTTCATAAAGCTTTTCAGAATTCTGGGATAACGAGCCCTCGATTACATCTACAGCCGTCTGATAATAACTATCACGCAGAGATCCTGGTTTTCTTTTCTTCTGATTGCTTTCCATTCGTTCCTGAAGATTCCGGTTTTCTTCCTGCTGCCTGCCAACTTCCTGAACCATACGCTGATAAACTTTATTTTTAAATTCTGCAAACCCTTCATAGCCAAGTTTCCGCACAAAATTCAGAACGGACACCTCACTGACTCCTGCCCCTTCTGCAAAGTCATGCAGACTTTCCTGACAGATCAAATACTGCCGTTCTACACAGTACTTTGCAATCTTTTCTTGGCTTCTGACAAATGTATGTTTTCCGAATTCCTCCGCAAATATGTCCCCCATGTGTTCAATTCCTTTCCACTGCCTCTTTCATTCATTTCTGTTTTCCAGTTTAACCTTCTTTCGCGGCAATGTAAAGTATTTGCTTTAATACTACGACCATTAAAATCAAAATATCTGCTTCACGTCTCAGCCAACAGCTTTTTCTTCCGCCAGGCGCCACTATAATAATAAATCCCGTTTACCAGCACAACTGCCAGCCTCGCCATATTGCTTCCAAGGAAAAAGCCCGTAACCTCCATATCCAGAAAAAATCCGAAAAAAAAGCACAAGCCAATGCGGAATACAACCCCATCCAGAAAGCCGCTCAAAAAGCCCAATTTCGCATTGCCTGATCCGATGGTGATGATTGAAAAGGAGCTGGAAAAGACCGCCAGGAAGTACGTAACAGCCGCTATCTGCATAAAAGGCCGGCTGAATACAAGCACATTGGCATCACTGGTGAAGAGCCGGAAAAACGCTTCAGGGAACAGAAGCGACAGCGCAGCTAAAACGGCAGCTACAGGCAGGGTTATTTTTACAGAAGCCCTGACAACATCACTTGCCCGATCCAAATGTCTTGCTCCCAGATTCTGTCCGGCAACAGCGCCTCCGGCCTGCTTAATGCTCTGTGTCACAACATTGCATAGGGTTATGATCCTGTCCCCAATGCTGTAAGCAGCCGATTGAACCAATCCGAAGGAATTGACATAACTAATCATGTACAGCTGGGTTATATTGATTAATGCGCTCTGGGCAGCCGCAGGCCCTCCCACCTTCAGTATGACCTCCATCTTTTTTCTGTCAATACAAAAGCTGGTCCGTTTAAAGTCGAAGCCAAACTGCTCCCGTTTCCGATACAGCATTACCAGTGAAACAAAAAATGCCATGCTTTGTCCAATGATCGTAGCCAGAGCAGTCCCCACCGCTCCCATGTGAAAACCAATGATAAACACCAGGTCCAAAACCAAATTGGCTGCGGCTGCTACTGCAATAAATTTTAAAGGGTTTATGGAATCTCCCATTCCCCGAAGCACCGAACATACCGCATTATAGCCGAATACCAGCGGCAGCCCCACACTGGTTATAAGAAAATAAGATAATGCGGCGGAATAAGACTCTTCCGGCACATTCAGCCAATCCAGGATATTTCCTGAAAACAGAATGCATAAAATACTTATTGAAACAGAAAATACCGCAAGCATGCAGAACATAGTCCCAATTGTGGAATTTATTTCCTCTCTCTGCTTCGCCCCAACCTGCTGGGAGATAAGAACCTGCCCTCCGGATGCCAGCCCTGTACTCACTACGGTGAATAGGTTCATCATCTTTCCCCCTTGAGCAACAGCAACCGTGCCCACACTTCCCACATACTTACCAATGATGATCATATCAACCGTATTATAAATACTGTTCAGTATACTTGCTAATAAAAACGGTGTCACAAATTTAAACAAAATACCGGCTATATCTCCCTGAGTAAAATCAGTTCCCATTTTTTTAGCGCTGTTCAAGTAAAAACCTCCTGTTCTTTTTGATTTTCCTCTAAATTTCCGGTCCATATGGAGCCAGACGGAGAATTGGGTAATCTGATTCCAGCAAACTTTTATCTCCGGTTTCACGCAGTTTCATCCATAAAATCCTGACCATATTTTTGAGAATTTCCTCATAAGAAGGGTCGTCTATCAGGTTTTTAAATTCATATGGGTCTTTTTCCAAATCATAAAGTTCATCTCTGTCAAAACCATTAAAAACATATTTATAGCCGGCGTTCCATATAATGCGCTGTGTCAGCATAATCCTTCCGCCAAAATATTCTGCATAGCAGCAGTCAAACTCTTTGTCATGTTCCTGCGGATTTTCAAGAACCCTTTTTCCCGATCTGGAATCTCTGGTTTTAATGAGCGGAGCGCCACACAGATCGAGCAGTGTCTGACAGACATCAGCCAATGTTATTTTAGCATGGGAGACGGTATTTCTGCTGAATCCTGGTGCGGATATAATGAGCGGAATATTATAGACCATCTCTGAGGCAGATACATTCTTACTGTAAAGCCCTTTGGCCCCCAGGAGTTCACCATGATCCGATGTTAGAACTATGATTGTATTATCGATTTGACCGATTTCATCTAATTTATTAATAAGATTTCCAAATAGCTTATCAATCTGGGTTATTGACGCATAGTAACAGGCCACAGCCTCTTTTTTCTCCTGAAGCGTCAGGCCTGCCCACGCCCTGCCGGCCTTTTTATACAAATATGGCTGGTTTTCCATAGTATCAAAACAGCTTGGATGGAGTTCTATCCCGTCAACATCATACATATCAAAATATTCTTTCGTACAGACAAAGGGATCATGAGGTTCCTGAGTACTGACCATGCAAATCCAGGGCGTGTCCCGGTTTTGGCGGCTCTCTAAAAAAAGTTCACCACAGGATACCGGTTTATACATCTTCATTCCTTCATCCCCACAGTCCCGCACACCATAAAATATGCGTTTTTTATCATACCCTATCGGATTTTCCAATGTCTTTTTTATGAGATAGCCGTCATTCAGATTATTGCCGGATAGAGAGAAATCCTTTTCCATAAAATCTTCGGCTGTATACTGCCATCCAAAGCGTTTGGGGGTATTCGTGTTTTCCACATGCCATTTTCCAAAATATCCGGTTGTATAGCCCTCATTCCTCAATATCTGAGCAAAGTGGGGATGTTCTTCGCGCAGACATCCCTGGTCCTCATCCATATTATGAGTTACCCATAAAACGCCATGATTATGAGGCAGAAGTCCCGTCATAAGGCTTGCCCGGGCCGGAGAACAGACAGCATTCACAGTATGCGCCTTATCAAAGGTCACACTCCTAGTACGGAGTTTGTCAATATTCGGCGTAAAACAGGAAGGATTATACAAAGCGTATGCAGACAGCTGGTCACACATTAAAAAAAGTAGATTTGGCTTTTTCATAATTCAAGCCTCCCTTTTCATCATTTCAATGTATTTTACAGCCGCCTGTATATAAAAAATGGTTCCAATATCTCTGATCTGATACGGCAGTCTGTCGCTTCCGCAGGGAGGAAGCACTTTTTCAACAATTACCCCTTGCAAATTGGGATCTTCTGTTTCAGAAATCTGCATTTCCATGCAGAAGCACAACGCATTTCCTGCCGCTTCCAGCCACTCAGTTTGTTTCTGTTTCTCATACAAACGCATAAAAAATATCGCTGCACATGCAGAACCGCTGGCAGCGTGCCCAAAGGATTCCGTATTAAATTCTATATTCGTTCCACGCATCATTCCACCGTCAATTCTCATCATCTTCCGCGTAAACCGTCCGCTTGTCAGCGCATTTTCCAAATAAACAGGGTCCTTAGTCAGCTCATATACATCCAGAAGCGGCATTCCCCACCAGTAGGTATGCCGGGGATGCAAAAACCCCTTTTCCGGTTTACAAGGAGAAAAGTCGATCCAATTGCCAGGAGGATTCTGCTCTTTTATCAGGCATTCTGCCGTCTCCCGGGCTATTTGTTTATATCTCAAATCACCGGTTTTTTTATATAATCTGCAAAAAATCCCGTCGTCCAACAACGGTCTGCCGTCACATCCCTGCTTTACTCTGCAGTGATTCGGCACAACTGTTTCTCCTTTTTCTGTGGAAAATGCATCCCAAAACAGGCCGTTCTGCTGATAAGTATAGCGGATAATAAACTCAGCAGCCAGAATAATACGCTCCCATGCATTTTCGTCATGCTCCAATTCAGCCAGTTCCATCAATCCGTCCATACATTCCAAAATAGCTGATGTATATACCAAATCATTTGTATTCTCATAAGCTAAAATCAACCCATTTAACGGATTTCCCTTTTCCCACACCTGATGCCGGTAAATAAAACGGCTGCCCTCACGGGCGGCCTTCAGATACTCTTCTCTTTCAGTAAGGCGGTATGCCTGTACCAGGGCTTTAACAGCCTGTCCAGTATGCCACACCGGACAGTAAAAATCCCATTGCCGGGCAAAA
This sequence comes from Clostridiaceae bacterium, assembly GCA_018378255.1. GTDB lineage: Bacteria > Bacillota > Clostridia > Lachnospirales > Lachnospiraceae > CHH4-2. Next base: position 38,090 of record JAGZXV010000022.1, read on the forward strand.
GCAGAGTATTCCCCTTTTATTGCCCCTTTCCAATTTTTATAGTTATGTTCTTTGCTGTTCTTTTCATGGGTCAGCCGTTCCGTCTTCATCTGTGCTTTATCAGTTAACCAATGACACGCCGCATTCAGTGAAACATCCATATGTTCCGGCGACAGCAGAACAGTATCATTCCTCGATAAATTAAGTCCCATTTCCTTCTCCCAGTTTTATCTTATTTTCTCAGCGAAGCCATTCCGGCAAATACATTTTTGTATTGTCAATCATAGATTCGAATAACCGTCTCGCTTCAACCGGGCGTATCTTCATGGACGGATCATTGATAAATGCTTTGAAGATCAATTCTTTATCCTCATTTCGGTACCCCCGGACTATGGTTTCCTGGTTCATCACATGGCGGAGCACCAATACCCGCACCTCCTCCGGAAGGGAGCCGGCCATCACCGGGCGGACATCCTGGCTGTCAAAGCTGGCGTTGGTTTCGACCACGCAGCCCATAGGCAGATCCTTCATCTGGCCTGTATTGGGAAGATTCACATTGGTTACAATTGGCGCCAGGCCTAAAAGGGCTTTCATCTGGACCACGCCTTCCTCTCCGGACGGCTTTAACACGATCTCCTCTTCTCCCTTCTCCAGCGCAAGGCTCTTTTCATACAGTGTTACAGCCCGCTCTTTTCTCCAGGACACCGGAGTGAGCGAAAATTTCCATTCCTCCGCCAATTTAGGGCTGTCCAGATACCACTGCGGCACAAACTCCGCCAGATGCCTGTCGCCTGCGGCCGCGATCAGGCCGAATTTGCAAAACAGGTCAAATTTCACCCTCTGCATGGACTGGAAATATTGATTGAGCCAGTGGCCCTTTTCAATTCCCGCCACGCCCTCTTTATAGTGTTCCTCAACAAACTGTCTGTAATAGGGCATAATATCTTGATTTTTGTAAAATGCCCTGTCAATCCAGGTAAAATGATTGATGCCCAGCACATTGATTCTTACATCCTTCTGGTCAACATCCGTTTCCCCTGTCATCATTTTATAGACATTGGCTAAAACCCTCTGGGTCCCGAAAATTTCATGGCAGCAGCCAAATGCCTTGATTTGAGGATATACCTCATATAAGAACCTGGTGCATAAGGTCATGGGGTTGGTATAATTAATCAGCCATGCGTCCGGACAAATTTCACGGATTTTCAGAGCCAGCTCCTCATAGATCGGGAAAGTCCGCAACGCCCGGATCAGCCCTCCCGGCCCAACCGTGTCGCCTACCGACTGGTAAATGCCGTATTTTTCCGGCTCATGCACGTCCGATTCCATCTCATCGAATGTCCCGGGCAATATGGAGGCGATCACAAAATCAGCTCCGTTCAGAGCTTTCTCCATGCAGTCCACCGCCTGATACTTCCACTTTCCAACCGCATCCTCTCGTTTGGATACCCGGTTTCCGATCCGTTCATTCCTCAGCGCCCGCTCATAATCGATGTCGTAGAGCGCCACCGTCCCATGCAGATCCGGTTCCAAAGCCAGATCGGCCATTAACTTCCACGCCCATCCCCTGGAACCGCCTCCTATATAGGCTATTTTTATATCATAAGCTTTTTTTCCATCATATCTCATATTGTATACTAACCTCTCCATCCAGCGTTTCCCATAAAACACAGGCCGGCTGCGCTTCCATAAATTTGCCGATCAGTTTTCGTTCCCATTCTCCTTCATATCTTCCGTCTAAAAAGGCGTCAAAGACTTTCTCTGAAAACTCTTTCCATGATAATGCCTCATCGCGCGGAACAATCGGGTAGAACAGCATTCCGTTTTCTTTGGCCGCTTTCAGATCGCCCGGGGAATCCCCGATCATCAGGGCATGTCCCTGTGGATATCCCTTTTTTCCTGCCGCTGAAAGCTGTTTGATCTTTGATCCGTGTTCCTGTCCTGCGCATAAATCCATATATTCCAAAATCCCGCACTGGCCCCATTCGAATTCCAGCGCAGAAGAGGCGGCGGCAGATACGATCATGGTATCACAAATCCCGGACATCCGCTCCAAGGCCCGTTTCACATGAGGAAACGGCTGGTTCCCTTCCGATTCCTTTTTCATTCTCCTGTCGCCTCCCTCGCTCCAATAAAGCAGTTCCTCTAAGAACGTGCCCTTCTGTGTTTCCATATAACGGCGCAGTTCCTGATTGGAATAGGACTTGGCAGACCGGCAGAAATCTTTAAGCCCCTCGTAAGCGGGCAGCTCATGGAAATGATCTTTCATATCCTTCCGGTTCTCCATCAGCCGGAAGGTCTCAAGCAGGGCGGGGAAACGGTTGTTGGGCTGGCTGAGCGTAATTTCCACAGCGCCGTTTTGGACACGGATCGAGGATACGGAAGACAGCCGTGCGCCGTAGCGTGCGGATGTTTTTGCCCGCTGCAGCGCTGCGGCTACATCTGCGGCGGAGAGAGCGCTGCCATCGGAAAAGGAGACGCTGCGTACCTGGAAAGTCCAAACCGTGAAATCCTCGGAATGAGTATAGCTTTCGCACAAAACGGGCTGCGGCTCAAAAGACGGGTCCAGTTCGAACAGCCCTTCGTAGAGCAGAGGGAGCAGAAGCTGCTGGACGCCGTCGCCGCAGTCAATGGGGTCCAGCGTTTCCCCGGCCAGGATAGGAAGGGCAAAGGAAGTGATGGGAACCACATCGTCGGCTGTATCTGAGCCTTCCAGTCCCAGGAGGCCGTTCAGATCGCCATTTTCCTCCGCCAGCGGGTCGCTGCCCCAGCAGCCGGCAAGCAGCAGGCACAGTGCGGCGGTGAGCAGCAGGAAAAGACTCCTTCGGGTGAAACGCTTCACAGTGGCGCGGCCTCCTTTGTCATGGTGTTTCCTTCAAACAGATCATGGCGGCCTGGCTGCCGCGCACGTCGCCCATGCGGCGGTGCGACCAGTACAGATCCGTGCAGCAGGCGGTACACGCGCCGCTCACGGCGATGTGTTCCGGCGCGAGTCCTGCGCGCAGCATCCAGTGCCGGTTGATGGCTTTAAGATCAACGTGCCATTTCCCGTCCTGGGCGTTGCGCTGCAGGTATGGCTCCACCTCCGCGCCCAGAGCCGCCCGCATGGCTGCGGGTACGTCTGCATCCGTTTCAAAGCAGCACCGGGAGATGCCGGGACCGATGGCGGCGCGGATGTGTTCTGCTTTGGCGCCGTACAGGCGCTCCATGGCGGCGATGGTTTTGGCGGCGATGCCCAGGGCGGTGCCGCGCCAACCCGCGTGGGCTGCGCCGATACAGCGTGTCACGGGGTCAAAATAGAGGGTGGGGATGCAGTCGGCGGAAAAGATCGTCAGCGTCAAACCGGGTACGTTGGTTACCAGGGCGTCGGCCTCGTAATCCTGCGGACGCAGGAACCCCGCTCCGGCATCCTGTGCGGTGACGACTTTTACATCATCCCGGTGTACCTGTCTGGCCAGCACGCAGCGCTGCGGCGCTACGCCGAGCACGGCGCAGAACCGGCGATAGTTTTCCTGCACGTTTTCTGTGCTGTCGCCCCGGTGCAGTCCCAGGTTCAGCGCGGCGAATACGCCGCGGCTGACGCCGCCCAGCCGGGTGGAAAACCCGTGGGCCAGGCTTGGAACGCTGAGGGAAGAGGCGGTCAGGTACAGCAGGCCGTCCTCCTGGATATGTGTGGTAAAAGCGCTGTTCACTTCTCGTTGCGCCCGCAGCATTTTTTATACTTCAAACCGCTGCCGCAGGGGCAGGGATCGTTGCGGCCCACTTTTTTCACGGTGCGGGGCTTTTTTTTCAGGGAATCGTCGCCGCCTGCGTTCTCGCCGGATTCCCGGGCTACGCGCTCGCGCTTGATCTCTTCGTCCTTCTTCACGCGCACCAGATACATCCGGCGCAGCGTTTCGCTCTGAATGGCGGCGATCATTTCGCTGAACATTTCGTAGCCTTCGCGCTTGTAGGCGTCGGTGGGTTTCTCCTGGGCATAAGCGCGCAGATTGATGCCGCGGCGCAGCTCATCCATGGCACTGATGTGTTCCATCCAATATTCGTCCACTACACGCAGCATGACCACGCGCTCCAGCTCCCGCATGATGGGGGAACCGAAGGTTTCTTCGCGCTGGCCGTATACCGCGGCGGCTTTGTCAAAAAGCATGGTAGTGATGGTGTCGGTGCTCATGCCCTCCAGTTCCTGGTCGGTGAAGGAGAAGTCCTCTTTGTCCAGGAACAGGCCCAGATAGGGGGCGCACATGTCGGCAAAGACTGCCTGGGTTACATATTCGTTGTGGGCGGCGGCGGAAGCCACATGATCGGCGATGGAGGTGTGGATCAGTTTCTGCATGCTCTCGCGCAGATCGTCGCCGTCGAGCACCTGCCTGCGCTGCTCATAGATCAGGGCGCGCTGAGTGTTCATCACGTCGTCGAATTCGAGAGTATTTTTTCGGGTCTGGAAGTTGCGGGATTCAATCTTCTTCTGGGCCGATTCAATGGCGTTGGAGAGCACTTTCTGCTCGATGTGAGTGTCTTCGTCCACGCCTAGGGTTTCCATCATGCCCATGACCCGCTCGGAGCCGAACAGGCGCATCAGATCGTCCTCGAGGGAAATATAGAAGCGGGTTTCACCGGGGTCGCCCTGGCGGCCGGCACGGCCACGCAGCTGGTTGTCGATCCGGCGGGAATCATGCCGCTCGGTGCCGATAATATACAGGCCGCCGGCTTCACGCACTTTTTCCGCCTCCTCGGCGATCTCGGCTTTGAACTTGTCGTTGGCCTGCGCAAAGAGCTTGCGGGCGGCGAGGATCTCCTCGTTGTCCGTATCGGCGTAGCCGGTGGCTTCGTTGATGATCTCGTCGCTGTAGCCGGCCTTGCGCAGTTCGTTTTTGGCCAGGTATTCAGCATTGCCGCCCAGCATGATATCGGTACCGCGGCCGGCCATGTTGGTGGCTACGGTGACGGCGCCGAATTTGCCGGCCTGGGCGATGATCTCGGCTTCTTTTTCGTGGTTCTTGGCGTTGAGCACGTTGTGAGGGATGCCCTCGCGCTTGAGCATGCCCGAAAGCAGCTCGTTCTTTTCGATGGACACGGTGCCGATCAGCACGGGCTGCCCCTTTTCGTGGCACTCTTTGGCCTGGCGCACCACAGCGCGGTATTTGCCGGCTTCAGTTTTATACACCACGTCGGGGTTGTCGATGCGGGCCACAGGCTTGTTGGTGGGGATCTCGATGATGTCCAGCTTGTAGATCGTGGCGAACTCGTCCTTTTCGGTGGTAGCCGTGCCGGTCATGCCGGAAAGTTTATTATACAGACGGAAATAGTTCTGGAACGTGATGGTGGCCAGGGTCTTGGACTCGTGAGCGATCTCCACACGCTCCTTGGCTTCAATGGCCTGGTGCAGGCCTTCATTGTAGCGGCGGCCGAACATCAGGCGGCCGGTGAATTCGTCCACAATAATGACCTCGTTGTCCTTGACCACATAGTCGATATCGCGCTTCATCACGCCGTGGGCCTTGATGGCCTGGTTGATGTGGTGCGATAATTCGGCGTTTTCCGGGTCGGCCAGGTTGTCCACATGGAAATACTCCTCCGCCTTGTGGATGCCGCGCAGGGTGAGGGTGGCCGTTTTGGCCTTTTCATCCACCACATAGTCGGCGTCGATGTCTGAAGCCTCTTCCTCCTTGGTATCCACAGAGGAGACGACCATTTTTTTCAGACGGGAAACGAATTGATCTGCAGTGCTGTACATGGCAGTGGATTTTTCGCTCATGCCGGAAATGATGAGGGGGGTGCGGGCCTCGTCGATCAGGATGGAGTCCACCTCGTCCACAATGGCGAAAGAGTGGCCCCGCTGCACCAGTTCGTTTTTATAAATGGCCATGTTGTCGCGCAGGTAGTCAAAGCCCATTTCGTTGTTGGTGCCGTAGGTGATATCGGCGGCATAAGCTTCGCGGCGGGCGGGGTTATCCATATCGTGGATGATCAGCCCCACCGTGAGACCCAGGAAGCGGTGCACCTTGCCCATCCACTCGCTGTCGCGCTTGGCCAGATAGTCGTTGACGGTGACGATATGCACACCCTCGCCGGTCAGGGCGTTAAGGTAGGCGGGCAGGGTGGCCACCAGGGTTTTGCCTTCGCCGGTCTTCATTTCGGCGATGCGCCCCTGATGGAGCACGATGCCGCCGATGAGCTGCACGGGGTAGGGCCGCATGCCCAGCACGCGGTCGGAGGCCTCGCGCACCGTAGCAAAGGCTTC
>JAGZXV010000277.1 GCA_018378255.1 Clostridiaceae bacterium
GGTATGGTTCCGGCGCTGAAAAACAGGGTGACAACCACCATTCCATAGATCAGCTTATGGCCCGGCAAATCGGTTTTAGTCAGGCCGTATGCCATGGACAGAGTGACTGCCAGATCCAGCACCGTCCCCACAATGGTGATAAACAGTGTGCTTTTCAATGAATTGATATAGCTATGGGTCGATAAAATATACTTATAGGATTCCAAAGACCATTTTGGCGGAAGAATATAGAATTTAAACGGCTCATATGCATCCGGGTCTGTAAAGGAAATGCTCAGCACATATAAAAACGGCAGAACACACACCATAGAAATCAGCAGCACAACCGCTGAAATCAGTATGTCACCGCAGGAAAGCTTCTTTTTTCTTTTTTTCATTTCCGTTCACCTCCTCAATAAATTCCTTCATATCCCATTTTTTTCACAATCCTGTTTGACACCCATACGAACAGACAGCCCACAAACCCTTTGAATACGCTGACCGTAGACGCAAAACTGATATTTCCCTGAATGATGCCCAGACGGTATGCGTAGGTATCAAATACTTCAGCCACGCTGTTCACAGATGGATTTGCCATCAGCAGGATCTGTTCAAATCCAACGTTTAAAATTGTCCCGAGCTTTAAAATCAGCAGCGTAACAATGGTCGGAGCGATAGCGGGAAGAGTGATATACCAGATCTTCTGAAGCCGTCCGGCCCCATCCATAACTGCCGCTTCATACTGTTCCATATCCACTGCAGAGATGGCCGCCAAAAAGATTATGGTTCCCCATCCCGCTTCTTTCCAGATATTCTGTGATACGATAATGCCCCAGAACAGCTTAGGATCGGACAAAAATGAGATCGTCGGGCTGCCTGCGGCCGCAAGGGCCTTATTGACCACTCCCACATCAACGGACAGCAGGAAAAATGTCATACTTGCCACAATTACCCACGATAAAAAATGGGGCAGATAGAGCATGGTCTGGTTGAACCGCTTGAATTTGTCGTTTTTGACTTCATTTAACAAAAGGGCTAACAGAATCGGCACCGGAAAATGGAACAGCAGGTTCAGAAAGTTGATACAAAGGGTATTGCGAAGCATAAGATAAAAATAATCGTCCTGAATCAGATCTTTAAAATGTTTCAGGCCAACCCACTGGCTTCCCGCCATACCCACATAAGGGTTGTAATCCTGGAATATGATGCCCAGCATTCCCATGGGGATAAATTTGAATATGATAAAGTAGATAATCCCCGGCAGCATCAGCAAATACACATACCGCCCCTGATACATCCGCCTCAGGGTCCGGCTGCAAGAGGTTTTTTTCGCATTTGGCACTCCCATCTTCTCCTCCTTCTTTTTAAAAAGCTATTACACGTTGATGTAATAGCTTTTCACTCATGCTTATATTCTGATATGTTTCTATTCTGATATGACCGCCTTATAGCTGGCTGCAAACTCCTGATAAGCTTCTTTCATCTCAGGTTTAGCATTCAGCTGGTCCACATAAGCCTTGTATTCCTCCATGGAGATCTGGCCGGTTACAGCCTGAACACCTTTGGCAGCCCAGTCCTGAGAATATTTGGGCCATACGTTGATCCATTTCTGGCTTGTGGCGATATAAAACGGATTGGTGCGGGCTTTTTCCAGATAGCCGTAACTGTCAAATAAGTCTCTTTGGGCCTGGTTATACTCTTCCGGGGCCGCTGTGCTGTCAATCTTCATAAATGGATTATACATTAACGGAAGAACCTGCCACGGAGCGCTGGAACCCATCTCCTGATCTCTCAGTTCTGTCATCACCTTTTCCCCGTTTTCAACATTATAATGTACGCCTTCCACTCCATATGTGGTCAGGTCATAGAATTCCTCTGTGGTTGTCTTCTCAAAATAATCCAGGATTTTGAGCATTTTTTCTTCCGGAACCGCTTTGGAAATGAACATGCTGTCGATTACGCCGGTTCCCGCATCCACCGCATAGCAGCCTTCATTTCCCTCTAAAAGGGGAACAAACTGGGCAACCGCATCCGGATTTTTCTTCTTCAGCGTCTGGGTAAATGGATAGCACCAGCGGCCTGATTCATTGATCATCACCACTGCGGAACCTGACTGGAACATCTCTGTGGCCTGGGTCGGCTTCATGACGGAAAATTCCTTGGACAGAACTCCCCTTTCATAGGCTTCTCTCAGCCATTCCACGAACTGGGTAAATCCTGGCGTAAGTTTTTGGTATACCAGACCGCCTTCTTCATTGTAATATGGTTCATCTACGCCGAATGCGGATACCAGGCCGCCGCTTCCGCCTAAAAACATATCCTGTTTGGATACCAGCCCTACCATATCCGGGTTCTTCTCGACCACTGCTTCCAGCACATCCAGCAGTTCATCCATGGTTGTGGGCATCTCTTTCCCCGCTGCCTTTACCAGATCTTCTCGTATGATGGGAGCGCCCTGAACTTTTGGTACGCTCTGCGGTATTCCATAGATGCGGCCGTTAATCCGGCTGGTATTCCAGGCGTCAGGAGCCACATTGTTTTTCAGATTTGGGTAATTGCTGAAATCACCTAAAACATCGGTTAAATCCCAAAATGCGCCGTTCTGCACCGCATTAATAAAAGAAGGATCATTCAGATTCTTTGATAAATTGGCAACCAGGACTTCCGGAATCTGTTTGGAAGCCAGAATCAGATTTAATTTGGTGGTGTAATCCCCATCAGGAATCCATTCCACATTTAATTCCGTATTGGTTCTCTTCTGATATTCCTGCCAGTATGTGTTATTCATATCGGGTATCTGGTCGAACAGGCGGACCGTCATTTGAATCTTTAATGGTTCTTCACTTTGTTCTTCTGATTTGGCTTCCGATTTGGCTTCCGTTCCTTTTTCTGTTCCCTTCGCCGGTTCCTTTGCCGTTTCTTTGGCTGTCTCGTTAGCGGCTCCCGCGCCGCCGCATGCTGTTAAGGATGCTGCTGTTAAAGATGCTGCCAGCAGCGCCGCAATGGCTTTCTTAAACATAATAAAACCCCCTGTTTTGTTTTTCGATTTAATAATCTGCTGCAGTTTAATAATCTGCTGCAGTTTGTTTCTCTCGGCGTGCACACACCAGCTGTTGATGTAACTGTAAACCATCCTTCGTTTTAGGTAAATATTTACTTTCTGTTTCCATGTTAAAATCCTACGGCCCGGCGTTGTATTTTTCTACTTTCATAATAACATTCTACGTTTCATGCCCTTTATTCATCGACAATCCGGGATTTTCATATTATACTTTGTCTAAAGAAATGACTTATTGGGGAATCATTTTAAGGGGAGGGGTCAAATTATATGAGGATTAAACGCAAGCATCAAAAACGGTCCGTACTTTGGAGAAATGTGATTCTTCTATCTCTCCTGCTCTTATTTCCCATCTGTTCCATGCTCTATTTTGTTCTGCGGATCGGCACAGAGAATCTTCTGGAATATACACAGAATAAGGAAGTCCAGCTTCTTTCCAACTATACCAACGGCTTAGATTCCAATCTGATTACAGTGGATAATCTGACCAACCAGCTTCTGTTTGACAATGACGTGATGACTGTGCTGGCTTCCGACCCTGCAGAGCCTGATTATGTCGCCATCAAATCCGTGCTGCTGAACATTGAAAGAATGTATTATTCCAACCGTTTTATTGAATCCATCTACCTGTTTGATTCCATTCATCCTTATATCCTGTCCGATGCCATGATCTACAAAAAGGATTTTTTGGACTCTGCGGTGCTGGACGAGGAACTGTATACCACCACAGGGTTAAAGCCGCTGCGCACCGTAGACCGCAGCACTGCTGTCACACAAAAAAAGCCGGTCACTCTGCTCAGTTATGTGAAGCAGGTCTATAACCACAGCGCGGGAACGCCGGTCACCATCATCGTCAACGTTTATCCCGAAGCATTTGCCACGCTAAGCAGTACGGAGCACACCGGTTCCTTTTTTATAGTGGATTCCAGCCTGGAGCCCCTGTACCAATTAAGAGCAGATGAGGTGCCGGAAAAAGAGATATTCAAAGAGTTCTCCAGCCTGGCTTCCGGACAGGAAAATTCCAGAACTTCAGGATGGTCCTCCCCTACCATACATAAGGAGAAATATTTCCTGTGTTATGAATTTCTGCCTGATTTCGGTCTGTATACCCTATCGGTGCAGAACTACACCTATTTTACGGACAGCATAATTAAGACCACCGGAAACCTGGCAATTCCTTTTGTGATCATCATCCTGATTTCCATCCTGGCCATCTTATTCGTTTCCTATCTGCTGTACCGGCCGCTGCAGCAGCTATTGCAGAAATTTGAAATTCCCATGCATCTGCTGCCTCAGACCAATCAGCCCAACGAATACTATCTGCTGTCAAATGCCATGTCAAACTTGTATGAGCAGAAGCGGGAACTGGAACAGCAGTATACGATCACCCGTTCCTATGCGGAGACTTATTCGCTTCACGAATTTTTAATTGCCCCGGAGTTCAATAAAGACGATTTCCTCCAACTCTGCTCCACCCTGAAGCTGACCCTGGAACACCCGTTTTTTTATCTGCTGCTCCTGAAATTTAAGCAGCCCATTCCCAAAGAGATACGGAAATCATTTTCGGATACGCTTTCCCGGCTGGTTTCCGATTCCTTTTACAATATCACCATAACGGACCCCCATAATCTAACTGTCCTGCTCAATACCTCCCTGAGCGCAGAAGCGGTTCTGAATGCGGCCAGCCATCTCAAGCAGGAATTTACCGACAAAAAATATACTGCAATCATCGGTGTCAGCATTTGTTTCGATGAGATAGAGCCAATACCCGCCTATTATAATGAAGCAATGAAAAAACTGAGGGAACAGCCTTTTACCGCCTTAAACCAGGCAGAAATCATCGATCTCAATCCTGAAAAAAATAACGGGGACGCCAGCTATCCGAAACCTTCTTTAGACGTCCTTCTCACTAAAATAGCCAAACAGGACCGGGACGGGGTGCTCTGTGCTGCCCTCGACCTCTTCGAACCGTTCACTACCGTGCCGGAAAACAACTATCTCTATCTGAAATACCTGGTCTTTGAAATAGAGAATTCCGTCTATAAACATGTGGCTTCTTTAGGCGGCGTATACGATAACCCGGAGTACAACAATTACCAGCTGTACCGGCGCATCCGTGAAACAGACGATCTGTTTTCGCTAAAGCACAATCTGCTTTCCTTTTTAGAGTACAGCCTGGATATTCTGGAGCTGAAAAGCCAGCGCCAGCACAGCGATATTATCGGCCAGGTACTGCAGTTCATTGAGGAAAATTACAGTTCCGATATCTCAGTGGTGGATATGGCGGAATATGTCCATCTGTCGCCCAATTATCTGAGCAACCTATTTAAAGCGGAGCGGAATGAAACATTATTGGAAACGCTGACCACAGTCCGCATGGAAAATGCAAAAAAACTGCTTGATGATCCTTCCCTGCGCATTAAAGACGTGGCGTCCATGGTGGGGTAT
>JAGZXV010000278.1 GCA_018378255.1 Clostridiaceae bacterium
GGAAGAATTAAAAGAGGAAGGGGGAATTGAAGCCCGCCATGCCAGATACAGCAGCAGCAACAGACTTCTGATTGAAAAGATGGCCGAACTGGGAATCCATTCCTATATAGATGAAAAACACCAGTCTCCAATTATCACAACATTTTTATATCCGGAGCAGGGATTTTCGTTCGATAAAATGTACCGCTACATTAAAGAGCGGGGCTACGCCATCTACCCCGGAAAATTGACAGAAATGGATACGTTCAGAATTGGAAATATCGGAGAAATTTATGAAGAAGATATTTTAAAACTATATGAAATATTCAAAGGATTTTTTATGGAGGAAGGATATGAAGCATAAAACAGAGGCTATCATACTGGACTGGGCCGGAACAGCAGTGGATTACGGATGTTTTGCGCCGGTACAGGCATTTATCGAGATATTTAGAAACTACGGACTGAACCCCACCATGGAGGAGATCAGAAAGCCCATGGGAATGCTGAAACGGGACCACATCAAAACAGTTCTTTCCATGGAACATGTCAGAAACCAGTTCCGTGAAAAATACGGCCGTGATTTTACTGAAAATGATATAGACCAGATGAATCATGATTTTGAGAAAAATCTTTTGGGAATTCTGCACCGTTTCACTTCTCCTAAACCCTATGTTCTCGAAACCATAGAGACACTGAGAAAGAGAAACATCAAAATCGGTTCCACAACAGGCTACACCGACGAAATGATGGCCATTGTTACAAGCGGAGCCAAAACCCAGGGCTACGAACCGGATATCTGGTTCAGCCCCAATTCCGTAAAAAACATGGGCCGCCCCTACCCGTACATGATCTTTAAAAACATGGAAGCATTAAAGATTTCTTCCGTCCAAAGTGTTATTAAGGTAGGAGACACCGTTTCCGATATACTGGAAGGCAAAAATGCCGGCGTAATAACTGTCGGCGTGCTGGAAGGTAGTTCTGAAATCGGTCTTTTGGAATCAGAGTACGAAAAGCTGACGAAAGAAGAAAAAAATGACTTAAAGAAAAAAGCCGGGGCCAGATACCGGGAGGCCGGAGCTGACTATGTCATTGAAGATATGCGTGGAATACTGGAAATTGTGATATAGCAAACTGGCGGGAGTATGCCATCCGTCTGGCTGCTCCCTGCCAAGTTAACAAAATATTTACTTCTGCTGGGAGGATATTATTTGTTTTGCATAATACACAATATCCATTCCATTCATAATAGGTTCAACTTTACCAGTTTTTTTATAGCCCATTTTTTCATACAAATAGCAGAGCTTTTCTTCCTGAAGTATGGTGTCAAGCTCCCATTTTTCGGCAGCTGGGTATAATGATTCAGCAATTGTAATCGCCTTTTGAGCGTATCCAAATCCTTGATATTCGGGAAGAATATAGAGTTGCTTTAATTTGCATAGTTTATCAAAATGGCATATTCTCAACCCACCGATATGTTTTCCGTCGAGAGATATAAAATAATAATCCGTAGTCGGTTCATTCAGCCGCTGTATAGTACGCTCAAGTTTTTCTGCCCCCGGACTATAATCGTAATCCTGATATTTTTCTAATAATGCTTTAAATGATTTAATCTGTAAATCATATATTTCTTGTGCATCGGCTATTGCCGCCAGCTCTAATACTATAGTCATGTTTTCACCTCTCTGCCATATCATTACTTCCAGGATCCCATTATACCATACCTTTTTTCCTTTTCTGCATTGTTCTGCATTATTCTGCAAGTTACACTGATTAATTTTAAATACGTTTTTTTCCAATGCAGCCAGTACACAGCCGGGAAGAAGGGGACGCTGGGGCAGAGGGGACCGGAGGAACGGAATTGGGGGGCGTGTGCAGCCTCTTAGAGATACTTGGTCTTCAAGGGCGAAAAAAGGCAGGCAGAAGCTGAAAACCAAATCAGTTTCTGAGGCGCCCACTGAGAGGTAAAGTTCATAAAAAGTTTACCTCGATTGGGCGCCGCCCTGTCTTTTTTCGTTCTTGAAGGCCTTAGTATCTCTTAGAGGCGGAACCCGTTCCCCAATTCCGTTCCTCCGGTCCCCTCCGCCCCAGCGTCCCCTTCTTCCCGGCGTAACTTTCACCCTAAATTAATAAAGAAACTCAATAAACGTATCAAGCGCACTTGACTGCGACACCGGATGAAACGCAAACCCAATCGTCCTCTTGCTGATGGGCACAGAAAGCGGTATTTCAACCAAAACGCCGGCATCTAATTCCCTCTGGACCAGTTCCTTAATCACGCATCCGACCCCCAGGCCGATTTTAGAAAACTCAATTAAAAGATCCATGGTGGTAACTTCCAGCAGCTGGTTTGTCTGGATGTGATTTGCCTTTAAATACTCGTCGATATAATGGCGGGTCATGTTGGTGCGGTCCAGAAGCATGATGTTGCCGGTTTGGAAGATGTCGGCGTCTGATCCCTCCCGGAGATATAAATTGTTCAGATAGGTTTTAGTAGCGACGAAAATGTCCTCGATTTCCATGACCGGTATAAAAGTCAGGTTTTTTTTGACTACCGGTTCCGCAATCAAACCGATATCGATATGCTGCTGTTCCAGCAAAGACAGGGTGTGGGCGGTGGACTGACATTCGATGGTGATTTTTATGTGCGGATAGTTGTCGATGAATCCTTTCAGATAGGGGAGCAGTATGTATCTGCACAGGGTGTTGCTGACGCCAATCCTGATATGGCCGATGTTGAATTCCTTGATCCGTTTCAGCTCATTTTCAGCCCGGGTCAGGGAATCGAAAGCGGATTTTGCGTGTTCGAACAGCAGTTGCCCTTCATCTGTCAGGTGGACACCGCGGGAATTGCGGACGAAAAGGGATACATTCAGGCTGTCTTCCAGCTTGCTGATGGCCTTGCTGATAGCCGGCTGGCTGATGTACAGCTCTTTTGCAGCCTTGGAGATGTTGCCGGCTCTGGCAACTTCATAAAATATTTTATACTGCGACAAATGCTGTTCCATATAACCTCCTATTATACTAAATATTCATATTATGTATTGTTATTATATCAGTGCCTGTGGTAGAATGTAAAGACAGAAATAGTAGAATATGGTACATATAATTAGGAGGAGTTATCTTATGTCTGGCGGAAACATTTTTAAATTTCATAATGACCTGGATACGGATCAGATTATCGGTTCCCAGTATCTGTTATTGCCAACGATTGAAGAGATGAAAGTACATACGTTTGAATCACTGGACCCGGAATTTCCCAATAAGGTGAAGCCGGGGGATTTTGTAGTCGGAGGAGAGAATTTCGGCTGCGGTTCTTCCAGGGAACAGGCGCCCAGCGTGCTGAAAGCATTGGGTGTTGAGGCGGTGATTGCCAAATCATTTGCCAGGATTTTTTATAGAAATGCTATTAATATCGGCCTCCCTGTCATTGTGTGCAAGGAACTTCCTGATGAGGTGAAAACCGGTGATTTTATGGAACTGTCCCTGACAGACGGAATCGCCCGGGCCAATGGGAAAGAGTATTCCTGCACAAAACTTCCTGAGTATATGCAGAATATCTTAAACCAGGGCGGTTTAATTGCATCATTGAATAAGGAGGAAGCATAGAGATGGGAATGACGATTGCGGAGAAGATTATTGCAGCGGCAGCAGGCGTGGACAGCGTGAAGCCGGGAGATATACATACGGTGGCCTTAGACCGTTTGATGAGCAATGACGGAACCACACATTTGACTGTGGACATGTATCACAACCAGCTAAAACATCCCCGCATAGCGGACACCAAAAAACTGGTTTTTATTGTGGATCACAACGTTCCTGCGGATAATCCCAAGACGGCTGCATCCCAGAAAAAGATGAGGGACTTTGCCAAAGAGCACGGGATTGATTTCTGGGAAGGCAAGGGTGTATGCCATCAGATCATGATGGAACACTACGTATGTCCGGGAGAACTGATCTTTGGCGCGGACAGCCATACCTGTACATATGGTGCTCTGGGAGCATTTGGAACCGGCGTAGGATGTACGGATTTCCTCTATGGAATGGTTACAGGGACCTCATGGGTGCTGGTGCCGGAATCCGTGAAATTCAATCTGGTGGGAAAGCTTCCGGATGGCGTTTATCCCAGAGACCTGATGCTGACGATTATCGGCGAAATCGGGGCTAATGGATGCAATTACCAGGTGATGGAGTTTGCAGGCGAAGGTGCGAAGACATTAAGCATTAACGACCGCATGGTGCTCTGCAATCTGGCGGTGGAGGCCGGTGCGAAAACAGGGATTTTTGAGGCCGATGAGAAGGCCATGGAGTATTTAATAGCCCATGGACGTGAGCCTAAGGCTGTCTATAAAAGTGATGAAGATGCAGTTTATGCCCGGGAATATACCTTCGACCTGTCTAAGATCCAGCCTGTTGTGGCCCGTCCTGATTTTGTGGATGATGTCGTGCCGGCAAAAGAGGTATGCGGCGTGAAGATTGACGAGGCATTTTTAGGATCCTGCAATAACGGCAGAATCGATGAACTCAGAGTAGGCGCAAAGATCATCAAAGGCAAAAAAGTGGCGGACAGCGTCAGATTCCTGGTTGTTCCTGCCAGCCTTGACGTGTATAAACAGGCTTTGAAGGAAGGGCTGATCGATATTTTCATGGAAGCCGGAGCTATTGTCATGAACCCTAACTGCAGCGTCTGCTGGGGCAGCTGCCAGGGAGTGATCGGAGAAAATGAAGTGTTAATCAGTACAGGAACCCGTAACTTTAAAGGAAGGGCCGGACACCCTTCTTCCAAGGTATATCTGGGATCAGCGGCTACTGTTGCAGCTTCTGCGGTTGCCGGAAAAATAACGGTTGCAGAATAGAAGAAAGGAAGACAGATATGGAGACATTTACAGGTAAGGTCTGGGTTCTGGGGGATGACATCGATACGGATATTATCATTCCCACGGAATATCTGGCTCTTAAAACCATAGATGATATGAAACAGTACGGTTTCAGCCCCCTAAGGCCGGAACTGGCGGCACAGATAAAAGAGGGAGATATGATTGTTGCAGGCAAGAATTTTGGCTGCGGTTCCTCCAGAGAACAGGCGCCGGAGATCATTAAGGCGCTGGGGATTAAATGTGTGATTGCCAAATCATTTGCCAGGATATTTTTCCGTAATTCCATTAACAACGGGCTTTTGCTGATTGAACAGCCGGATCTGTACGATGACGTGGCTGAAGGGGATACCATAGAGGTGACGGTAAATCAGCAGGTTGATTATAAGGGCAGACAGTATCCGATCGCCTCCCTTCCGCAGAATCTGGTGGATATCATTGAGGCAGGCGGGCTGGTGAACGCCATGAGAAAGCTGAACGGGCTGGATTAAGGAGAAATAGGCCGCAGCAGCGGTGGAAATGAGGACGAGATGGGAAATACAATCATTGAAAAGATTATCATGCATAATACGGGATCAGACCAGGTAAAGCCAGGCGATATTGTGACTGTCAATGTGGACC
>JAGZXV010000279.1 GCA_018378255.1 Clostridiaceae bacterium
CCAATGCCCCAGCACGCCGTCTTCCGGTTTCCGTTCCCCCGCCCCGTTCCCAGGATTCCCGGCTGTGTATTACCATGAAGACATGAAAATGGAGATTTAATATAAATGACGTGAGGATTAACAGTAAAACGTCAAGGCTTTTTCGAAAATGCCTAAACGTTTGATGTTAAATTTTATTATAATTTACAAAATTGTTTTAAAATATTTGAACCTGAGAAAATCAGCAGGAAAGCGGGACGAGGCGGCAAAGGGCGGGGTGGGCCTTGGGAATGGGACGGACTGGCCGGAATCCAACGGCGCCGGAAGGCGTCTGAAAACCGTGTAGTTAAACTTAGGCCGCAGGGATGGAAAAAGATGGGCAGAAACTGAAGACCAAATCTGTTTCTGAGATGCCCACTGAACGGTGAAGTCCATAAAGAGTTCACCGTGAATGGGCATCGGACCATCTTTTTCCATTCCTGCAGCCTTAGTTTCACTTACGGTTGGAAGCCGCTTTCCGGCGCCGTTGGATTCCGGCCAGTCCGTCCCATTCCCAAGGCCCACCCCGCCCTTTGCCGCCTCGTCCCGCTTTCCTGCGTAACTTTCACATCCAAAACAACTCACCAAACAAAAAAATACCCTTTCCCGGCAATCAGCCACAGGAAAGGGCATATCTTTTTTAATTAGTTATCAATCAGTTTGTTTCCATCATTCCAGCTGTACAGCTTACGGAGTTCAGCGCCTGTAGCCTCTAACTGATGAGCGGCTTCTCTCTTTCTCATAGCGTTGAAGTTCGGGCAGTTAACCTGATTCTCTAACAGCCAGTTCTTAGCGAATGTACCATCCTGAATATCGGATAAGATCTTCTTCATGGCTTTCTTTGTTTCGTCTGTAACGATCTTAGGTCCGGTAATATAATCACCGTATTCCGCTGTGTTGGAGATAGAATATCTCATTCCTGCAAATCCGCTTTCGAAGATCAGGTCTACAATCAGCTTCATCTCATGGATACACTCGAAATATGCGCTCTCTGGCTCATATCCGGCTTCTACCAATGTTTCAAAACCTGCTTTCATCAAAGCTGTAACACCGCCGCAAAGAACAGCCTGCTCACCAAAGAGGTCGGTTTCAGTCTCTTCTCTGAAGGTTGTCTGAAGAACACCGGCTCTTGCTCCGCCGATTGCAAGAGCATATGCAAGTGCAAGATCTTTTGCTTTTCCGGTTGCATCCTGATGTACAGCGATCAGGCAGGGAACGCCTTTGCCTTCCTTATACTGGCTTCTTACTGTATGTCCAGGTCCCTTAGGAGCGATCATGCTCACATCCACTCCCTTAGGAGGAACGATCTGTCCGAAATGAATTGCAAATCCATGAGCGAACATCAGCATATTGCCTTCTTCCAGATTGGGTTCGATGGATTCTTTATACATCTTAGCCTGTTTCTCATCGTTGATCAAAATCATGATAATATCTGCTTTTTTAGCAGCTTCTGCCGCTGTATAAACTTCAAATCCCGCCTTTTCGGCTTTTGCCCATGATTTGCTTCCTTCGTAAAGGCCAATGATGACATTGCATCCGGACTCCTTTGCATTCAGTGCATGAGCATGACCCTGGCTGCCGTAACCGATTACAGCGATGGTCTTTCCTTCCAGTAAGGATAAGTTACAATCTTCCTGGTAATAAATCTTTGCCATTTTACTTCCTCCTCAGAATATGTATTGATACATTTTATTTGTTAAAGGCTCACGTGCCTTACGACCCTCAGTCCGTCTCTCACTTACGCCTCTAGCCTACTTAAATATCAGGGCAGATATCTGACATCATCTGCGCCTCTTGAAAGTCCGGTCAGACCGGTTCTTGCAAGTTCCAGAATCTCATAATCTTCCAACAGGTTGATTAACGCATCCAGTTTGGACTGGTCTCCTGTGAGCATGACCGTAAGGGATTCCTTTCCCACGTCCACAATCGTGGCCCGGAAAATATCGGAAATCGCGCTGACTGCCTGCCTCTCGCTGGCGTTAGCCCGCACCTTTATCATAATCAGTTCACGGTATACGGAATGGCCTGGTTTCAATTCCTTGATATCCCTGACATCCTCCAGCTTACGAAGCTGCTTTTCAATCTGCTCCAAAATTTCCTGATCCCCGGTTGAGACAACTGTCATACGGGAATACCGCTCATCGGCGGTCACACCAACAGTCAGGCTCTCAATATTATAACCGCGGCGGCTGAATAAACCGGCTACACGGCTCAAAACCCCTGATGTATTGTCCACTAACAATGATAATACAATTCTATCCATCGTATCTCCACCTTCCATATAGTACATTTAATGATAGCAATGTTGGTACTATTTGTCAACTGAATAAAAGGAATATATATTATAGCCCCAGGTTATATCGGAGTTTTCCCTTGTCTGAGACTCACAGATCAATGATCCTCGAGTATCTGATCAGAGCGTATTCTCCATCGTGGGGCTGGCCGGGGGATAGGGCATCCATCTCTTCCCCCGGTCTGATCCGTACCACACCGGCCCGGATCAGAAGGGAGGTGAGTTCTTCCCTGTCTTTTGGAGAGCAGACCAGACCTGCCGTCTGAAGATAACCTTTATTATGTCTGAGCGCCTCCACAAGCCGTCGTCTGGGAAGCAGCTTAACCCAGCAGTTACCCATAATATCCGATAATTCCAGATGGTCGTCATGACACAACGTGACGCTCACCCCGCGTCCTTTATAGATCCTTTCGACAGCCGGATCATGTTCCAATTCCCTGCTGTAAAGTTCCAGCGTATGGCAGGCGCGGCGCCCGGTGTCATTCTGACTGAGTTCTGAAAATACCTCTTCCAGAATTGCAAGAAACCTGCAGCAGAATGCTTCTGCTGTCTCTTTTTTCTCCGTATCCAGAAAAATGCCCTGGCAGGAACTGCACAGGAGCTGTCCGGTTCCCACAATATTTTCAGCCAGTCCCCTGAGGGCTGCATCACTGCATCCTTGTTCCGCAACATAGGCGAAGCTGATCTTATGGCCCCATTCAATCAGTTTCGTATTAGGGGCTGCCAGTTTCCTGATTCCCATAACCGCCTCTTCTCCGCCCCAGACACAGATTCCGTCTGCCAGGTCCATCAGCTTCTTCAGCCGTTTCGTATCTGCGGACGGTATGCAAAAAACATATATGTAATCTTTTAATACCGGCTCTGTTTTAACCAGTTCGCCTAAAAGAAATGTGTTGATTCCGTCATCATCTCCGGACAGTTTCAGCAGGTTTACATTGCCCGCCAGCAGCCCTTCTACCACGCTGTAAGCAGCGAGGCCGTCCAGATTGGAAGCGCCGATGTGCAGGAGCACTCCGAGAGGAGCCGTTCTTTCTTTGGGCAGGCCGCCTAATTCACATAATATCTTCTGTTCCAGCGCGTTGCGGCTTATCATCCGGGCTGCCTGATTGAGCTTTGAAGATAGGCCTGGAGTTGTCATTTCCAGTTTATGAAGCATTTCTTCATAAACTCCATCCAGCATCTGCCGGGAAAGCCGGTCACAGGCGCTGATTACCAGTTCCCGGCTTAAAAATGGCCGTTCCAGCACTGATAAGACCGTTTGACGCAAATCATTCCATCTCATATCTGCCTCCCTTCCAAAACGTACCGGCTTTGAAGCTGGTTTACTAAAGCCGGTATGTCTCCCCGGCGCTCCCTTATCAGCTGTCCCGCTCCTGCCGCGCATGTCTTTATATCGGCTATTCCAGACCTTCCTATAATTTCAAAGTACGGGGTCCTGATTCCGCACCCGCATTCATTACTCTTATGTAAAACCGCCAGATCATCGGTTATGACACTGACCAGGGGCACGCTTTCCATCATGGGGGAAATCAGGTTTAAAAGGCCTGCCTGCCCATAATCCAACGGCCTTAGGGTATCCACATCTCTGATAATCACCCTGCTGTATGTGGGAACGTGAAAATGGTGGTTCTTGCAGTCACAATACAGGGCGGGATGTTCTGCCGCGCCGAAAAACTCCCGGCAGTTCTCCTCTCTGATTCCAAGAATCTGCCGGACCATTTCATACAGCACTGTTTTTTCCACTTTCTCTTTGTAATGCTGTTTCCATCCGCCGCCCAGCATGATCATCGATCCTGGAGGGAGCGTCAGGGATATGCCGTCCGACTGCAGCTCTTTTAGTAAAAAATAAAGATAGGATGGAAATCCTACGATGCGGACCGGATATGGCCGTGAGGCGTATCTTTTCAGCGATTGTTTAAGCCCGGACAGATTCAGCCGGTAGCCTCCGTTTCTATATAAAAGAGCGTATTCACAATTCAGAGGGGGTGCAAACAGCATGGAAGCTCTCTGGGTTTTATTGATCACCGTGTGATTGCTTCTATGGGGTTCATAACCCAGAATCAGATAATTGGCGGGTTTTAGAGAGAGCAGGCCATGGAAGCGGGCCATGCGCAGGGTCATTTCCCCTGCATACATAAGACCCTTCAGGTCAAATCCCAGACTGCTCTTCTTTCCCCCGGTTCCAGAGGAAGTTGCCTTTATTACCATGCTGCGCTCTGCCATGGAATACAGGGCATGGCGCTTAAAATATAAGGTGGGCAGGCAGGGAAGCTTTTGCAGGCCGGCTTTTGTTTTCAACTGCTGCGTATCAAATCCCTGCTGTTTTAAAATTTCATCATATGCCTTACAGTGGCTTCTGTGAAAATCCACATTGCCTTTTACCGCATTAATAAAGAGCCCGTCCGCATCTTCATGATTATATACTTCTTTAAAACCATACAGCCGTGTCCTGTAATCCATTTCTTCCCCCTGTCCGTATCTTCCAAATCTTTTCCCATGTGTTTAAAAATTGATTTCTGTCGGATATGTGTCACTCTCCAGGCCGTATTACCTGCATCCGTCAATACCAGCGCACCATAGGAAGGTCGTTGCAGATCCCTTTTGATGCCAGAATCTGGTGCAGGTCCACCACTCCGTTTTTAAATGCAGCCGCACAGGAGCAGAGATAGAGCTCCCACATCCGCACAAAACGGTCGTCAAACATCTGCTTTACCTCATCTTTATGGTCTTTAAAATTCTTTTCCCAGCAGAGAAGGGTCTTGTTGTAATGCATCCTCAAGTCTTCCACATCCAGAGTGTGAAACTGGTCCTCTGCCATTCCCGCCATCATTTCCCTCAGACTGGGAATCATGCCGCCTGGGAAGATATATTTTTTAATCCACGGATCTCCCGGATACTCCTTTAATCCGCTGATAAAATGAAGGAGGAATAGCCCGCCTGGCTTTAACACATGGTTGACACAATCGATAAATTCCTGATAATTGTCTCTTCCCACATGTTCCACCATGCCGACGCTGACTACGCGGTCAAACCGGATTTTACTGCGTTTTAAATCACGGTAGTCCATCAGTTTAACTGTCAGATAATCCTGAAGTCCCTCTTTCTCAATCCTCTTTTTAAAACCTCTGTACTGTTCTTCGCTCAGGGTGATCCC
>JAGZXV010000023.1 GCA_018378255.1 Clostridiaceae bacterium
TATACCCCTCTTATAAAAGACGGGTGGATCTATGGCCGCGGCAGCGCGGACAACAAAGGACCGGCGGTGGCTGCCCTTTATACAATGAAATATTTTAAGGAAAATAACATCCCGCTTCGCCATTCACTGCGCCTGTTTTTCGGATGCGATGAAGAGCGTGGGATGGAGGATATCAAGTATTATCTGGAACACCATAATCCGCCTTCCTTTTCCCTCGTTCCCGATGCGGCCTTCCCGGTCTGTTGCGGAGAAAAGGGGCGGTATCAGATCGTCTGCGAAGCCCGGGTTTCGCAGGATATCATTTCCATAAAAGGAGGGGAAGGAATAAATTCCGTGCCTTCCCGGGCAGAAGTTTTGTTAAAACCATGCGGTTCAGAACCATTTACAGCCGATGGCCTGTCTGCGCACGCAGCAAAACCGGAAAACGGAGATAACGCCATAATCAAGCTGGCAGAAAAAATGGTTCAAAACGGCCTTCTAAATGAGCCGGACGAAAGAATATTCCGTTTTCTGTCGGATGCACTGGCTGACTATTATGGAACCGGACTTAATATAGATTGTGAAGATGCAGATTCAGGATCTCTGACCGTTGTGGCGTCTATGCTGGAAAGTACAGAAAATGCCGGCACAGTCCGCCTTTCCCTCGATTTGCGCTATCCGGTAACGGCGGATACGGACAGGATCGAATCAGGGGTAAAGAACACTGCAGAGAGCTACGGCTGGACCGTTGTAAAAATGGAACACAACCCATCTTTCTATATAGACAAAGAAAACTGTACAGTAAAAATGCTGACTTCCATATGCAGCCGGGTATACGGACGTACCTTTGAGCCCTATTGTATGGGAGGAGGAACTTATGCCAGAAAACTACCCAATGCCGTAGGATACGGGCCCGGACTTTCCTATCAGAAAAAACCATGTGAAGACGGACACGGAAGAGGGCACCAGCCGGATGAATGCGTGTGTATTGAGAATTTGGTGAAGGCAGTGGAAATCTATATCGATGCGGTTTTGGAGTTGGACAGATAATTGACATACAATAATTGAGACATTATATTATAGCTAGAGGAACAACCTCCACACATGGTGGGGCTTTCCAGTTGGTGTATATTTAACCCCTCGTTTTGAGAGGCTCCCATCCTGTCGGCTAACAGGGTGGGATTTTTTTGTTTTCTCTTATCATACCTATCTATGTAGGTCAGCAATGCGAGAAGGAATGCTGCAAATAGCATAAGATCGCTAAATGTAAACAGCACCATAAGCATCACCTCCCGTACTTTCTCATCGAATATAAATTCTTTTGTAAAAATCCCAAGTACATGTAAGTTTGTTGAAAATAAGGTGCAAAAAGGGTATAATCTTAATCAGGTTATATTTTATTGTGAATGCCGGCAAATAATTATAATTCCAATCATGTTTCAGGGATAATTCCAGGCATGGTTCCGGGCGGACAGATTTTATGCTCATTGAGTAAATAAAACAGAATATCGGAGGTTGATTAGTGATGAAATGGGGTATTTTAGCTACTGGAAAAATAACAAATAAATTTGCGCAGACTGTCATTGATATGAAAGGGGAAGACGTGTTAAGCGCCGTAGGCTCCCGCCGTCCTGAAGCCGCTGCTGAGTTTGCTGCGAAGTATGGAATTGAACATGCATACGGTTCTTATGAAGAACTCTGCAGTTCCCCATATGTGGATGCCGTTTACATCGCAACACCCAACAGCATGCACTATGAAAATGCCAGGATGTGCCTGGAGGCCGGAAAACATGTGCTGTGTGAAAAACCGTTTACCACCAATGCGGCCCAGGCGGAGGAACTTTACCGCCTGGCAGAGGAAAAAGGGCTGTTCATTATGGAAGCGTTCTGGACCCGTTTCCTCCCTCTTTTGCTGGAAATGAGACGTTTAATTGGGGATGGTGTAATTGGGGACGTAAAACATGCCCGCTGCGATTACGGGTTTGTAACTGATGATTCCAGAAAAGGCAGAAAATTCGATTCCGGATTGGGCGGCGGCGCCCTGCTGGATATCGGTATTTATAATTTAGGATTTATCCATATGATAATGGGCGAAGCCCCGGTTCATTTCTCTTCCGAAGTCAATATTAATGAATACGGAACCGACGATTTCAGCTCCATTCTGCTGGAATATCCGGGCGGCCGGACTGCCTGTGTGACTACGGCAATCGGCCTTAATATGCCGAGGGAAGCCGCTGTGTTCGGAACTAAAGGCTCCATTTCCATTCCCGACCATCAGCATGCAGAAGCTATGACTGTGCGTCCTGATAACGGAGCCGCTTATGAGGTAAAAATGCCGTTTGATGTCAATGGTTTTGAATATCAGATCAGGGAAGTAAACCGCTGCGTCAAAGCGGGAATGAATACCAGTGATATATTGAGCAGGAATGATTCCTTAACGGTGCTCGCTCTGATGGATGACATAAGGAAATCATGGGATATGAAGTTCTCCTATGAAGAAAATGCATAGTTTTTGTTATAGTTCCGAATAAAGACAGAGTGCTTATAATACTTGAAATTAAGGAGGGTGGAAGGCATGGTGCAGCCCATTACAGACTATGCTGAATTCCTGAGAGATGCAAAAGCGGATGTGCTGCGTATGGCACAGCTCACCGGACAGGAAGAACAGTTGAAACAGGAAGAACACCGGCTCGAACGAGCGGTGGAAACGGAGAAAAAGTCAGTTTCAGAGTCCATAAACTATACCATTAAAAAGAGGACAGAGGCATTAAATGCCAGCTATGACCAGGAAATAGGAAAAGGACAGGAACGGTTAAAAAAAGCCCGGGCGAAAAGGGAAAAAGCCAAAAATCAAGGCATCAAAGAGCGGATTGCAGAAGAAACTTCCGAGCTCAGAGAAGAAAACCGGGAACTGAACCTCCAGCTGAAAACCCTGTTTCAGAAGAACCATGTCCCGGGAATCTGCCGTGGAAACTGGTATTACGCTCTCTTTCTTCCGCGGTGGTTCAGCGAGTATTTTAAGCTTCTCTGTACGGTGCTGGTCTGTTTTCTGGCGGTTCCATACGGAACCTATCTGCTGATCGGGCAGAAGAAGACGCTGGTGCTGGTTATTATTTATTTTGTGACGGTTCTGGTATTCGGAGGTCTGTACGTATTTGTCAGCAATAAGACAAAAATCCCTCATTTGGAGGCTTTAAGAGAGGGGCAGATGATCCGGGACCAGATTCATGGGAATAATAAAAAAATAAAGGTGATCACCCATACCATTCAAAAAGACCGCAATGAAGCGGTGTATGATTTGCAGATTTTCGATGACGAAATTGCACAACTGGAACAGGAACTGTCTGTTACCGCTGGTAAGAAGAAGGACGCACTCAATACATTTGAAACCGTAACAAAGAACATCATTGCAGATGAAATCACAAACAACAGCAAAGAAAAAATAGAATCCATGGAAGCGGAACTGGACGTATTGAAACGGCGTTTAAAAGAAGTGGAGACAGCCAGAAATGAAAAAAGCCTTTACGTTACGGAACATTATGAACCATACCTTGGAAAAGAGTTTTTAAGCCCTTCAAAGCTTGACCAGCTTTTGGAGAAAATTGTGAGCGGATCGGCTTTGAACCTCAGTGAAGCCATGGACATGAGCCGGGAAATGAAATAAAAGATATTGCTGGATCTGTATGCCTGCGGTGATATGAACAGTTATGGGATAGACAGGCTCTGGCTTATTGCATGGTGCAGGGAGACGGAGAGCCTGATATGACAAGAATGTTATATTCATAAGATGTAATAAATGCCGGATGCCATCTTTTGACGGATTAAGATGACAATGGGGCTGATGGAGCTAACGGAACAATATTGAAAATTCGGGCAGGAAATGATGGGCTTTTCCATCCTTTTCCTGCCTTCTCATTTGGAAAAGGAGAATAAAACTGATGGTGATAACAATAGAAAAGGGGACAGAAACCGATATTAAGGAGTTGGGATGCCTTTACGATACTGTATGTGATTATCTGGAACACAATGTAAATTACCCGGGCTGGAAAAAGGGCATTTACCCGGCGGAAGAAGATGCGGTTCAGGGCGTGCAGGAAGGAAGTTTATATGTTGCCAGACATGATGGACAGATCATAGGAACCGTAATCCTCCGCCATACGCCCGAAGATGCCTATGCCAAAGCGGATTGGGGGATTGAGCTGGATTATGACCATATTTTTGTCATATATACCTTTGCGATACATCCCGATTACCAGAACCAGGGCATAGGGCGGCAGATGATGGAATTCATCATAGATCACAGCAAAAAAATGAATGCCAGGGCGGTCCGGTTAGATGTTTACGAAAAGAACGCTCCGGCTATCGCACTTTATAAAAGGTATGGTTTCCAATATATTGATAAGGTAGATCTGGGATATGGGGATTTTGGATTGGAGGAATTTGAACTTTACCAAAAGATATTGTGATTTATAAAAACCTGTCTTCCAGCAAATTTATTATTTGCATAATTATCCCACAGCCTGCCTATAATAGAATTAACAAAATGATGAGGCGGAGTACTTTATGAAACTGTGGGAATGGATTGGAATGAGAACCGGACAGGAAGTGTACTATTATCATGCCGGAGAGGGGTTTGAAACCGATAAACTGGCCACCCGGCTCTATCAGATGATAGCCGAAGAACTGAAAAACCAGAATAAATCAGGTGTTTTAATTTTATGTATTGGAACTGACCGTTCTACCGGGGACAGTTTAGGCCCGCTGATTGGCTATAAATTAAAAGAGAAAAAGGTGAAAAACCTGGAGGTATTCGGAACTCTGGAACGCCCTGTCCATGCGATGAATCTGGAAGAATATCTTGCTGTCCTCAAATACAGCTTCCCCAACCATTTGGTTGTTGCGGTGGACGCTTCTGTGGGAAATAACGAACATGTTGGGTATATCACCCTGGGGAAAGGATCCCTGCGTCCTGGCCTGGGCGTCAGCAAAGAACTGGTGCCTGTGGGGGATATTTTCATTACCGGAATCGTGGGCGGCTGTGCGGGGGCTGATCCAATTATGCTTCAGAGCATCCGTCTGGCTGTGGTTATGAGGCTTGCGGACTGCATCAGTGACAGCATTTTTATTGTCGAAAAATTATGTGAGTCGGCGGCACTGGTTTGACAAGATTTGCAAAACATCCATGCTATGATTGTTCAGATATCAGAATAAGTTAGCGGGGTGAGCCAATGGGAGAATTATATAACCCGTACCCAAAGCTGCCTAAAAATATCAGGCAGATCGGTGAGCGGGACCAGATTGTAAAATTATATTTGGAAGACTATGTGAATACCTACTTACAGAAATTATATCCGGCAGGAGGACAAGACCTGCGGGTAGGATTGCTTCTTGGCAGCAGTGAACAGCACGAGGGAACCCCTTATCTGTTTATAGACGGAGCCATGGAGATGGAAGATGTGACACGCGACGGAGAAAAAGTGGAATTTACTGAGGCGGCATGGAAAAAAGCCTATGAAGATATGGAGCAGATGTTTCCGAAAAGGACGGTTCTGGGATGGTTTCTCTGCGCGGCGCAGGGAAGCCAGCTCAGCCCTCTCAATTATTGGAAAGAGCATGTGAAGTTTTTCCCCGGAAAGAACCAGTTGATGTATTTAAATTCCGGTCTGGAAGGAGAGGAATCCATCTATGTGACGTCTGAAGACGGATTTTATAAGCTCCGGGGCCACAGCATTTATTATGAACGGAATCAGATGATGCAGGACTACATGGTGCTGCGCAAAGACGTGAGACGCGTGGAGACAGGCGTCCCGGACAATGTGGTCACTGATTTCAGACAGAGGATTGAGAGCCGGAAAACGGAAGTTAAAGCCCACAAAAATACGGTGAGCGTGCTGGGCGGCCTGTGCAGCGCATTGGCGATTGTGGTCATGGCAGGCGGAATTGTCATGTTCAATAACTATGAAAAAATGCGCCAGATGGAGAGTGTGATGGTATCCGTCCTTCCGGATGGAGTGAAGAATTGGCAGGAATATGATCCGAAATCGGATAAGGAAAAGCTTTCCGTTGAAGAGATTCCCGGACAAGTTTATCCCACAGAACCGGTAGAGCATTATACCATGTCTTCAGAGCCGGAGACAACGGCAGCATCCGCAGTGCCGGCAGAGAGCAGTCCGCAGGAGCCGGCTGCGCCTGAGAGCGTCCCCGAAACCAGTGCGGCCGCAGCCGCGGATCCGGGAGCTGAAGCGGCGGCCATACCGGAATCATACATAATCGGAGAAGGCGAAACTCTGCATGGAATTTGTCTGAAATTTTACCATAGTCTGGATAAAATGGACGAAATCTGCCGTCTTAACGGTTTGGACGATCCGAATAAAATTATATCAGGACAGAAATTAGTTCTGCCGTAGAAAAATTTAATGCGTTTCTTCTGAAAATGTTGTATACTATATTTTATATTTGGGCATTTCTGGGAGATTAACCGCATGAGTGATATGAGCTCTATGAATAGAGAGACGAAAAAAAGACAACTAAAAAGCAGAGTGATTACGCCCAATGCCTCGCCTCCGCCCCGAATGGAAGCGGACGACGCAGACAGTGAAGAAATCGTAAAAAAGGCCGCCAGAAAGGTATGGCGCAGACGTTTCTTTCTGTCTTTGGCAGCAGCTCTGGCCCTCACCGGAGCCGGGTTCGGATATTATCAGTTCCAGGCCCGCCATCAGTATATGGAATATCAGATATCCTGGGAGCGCAATGTGGAACGGTCGGACAGCAGTATCAACGAATACATAAATTTCGGCAATAATGTAATCAAGTACAGCAAAGACGGCGCGGCCTACACGGACAACCAGGGAAAAGATATCTGGATTGAGAGCTACGAGATGAAATCGCCGGAAGCGGTGGTCAATGGGGATTATGCTGCCATTGCAGACCGTCAGGGCAACAGCATCTATATCTGTGATAAAAATGGGCGTCAGGGAATCGCCACAACCCTGCTTCCGATTACCAAGGTTGCGGTATCGGCTCATGGAGTGGTGGCGGCTATTCAGGAAGACAGCAAGGCAGGAAAGATAACATTTTTCAGGAACGATGGTACGCCCCTGGATATTTCCATAAAGTCTACACTGGAAAAGGACGGGTATCCCATCGATCTGTCCCTTTCACCGGACGGCACCCAGCTGATGGTGTCCTATGTCTATTTGAGCAACGGCGCTGCCAAAGGACAAGTGGTTTTCTATAACTTCTCCGAGATCGGCAAGAATGTGCCGGGGCGTCTGGTAGCGGGTTATAAAGATATCTACGACAACAGTCTGATTGCCAGGGTCCGGTTTATGACGGAAACTTACTCCTGCGCATTTGCAGACAACAGCCTGACCTTCTTTTCATCCAAGAACGTGATGTCGCCGGAGATGCTGGTTCAGATTCCGGTGGAAGAAGAGATCAGAAGCATTTTCTATTCCGAGGATTTTGCCGGTATTGTGGTGAACAATACATCAGGGGAGAACCCTTACCGGGTTGATGTTTATAAAAATACCGGTGAAAAGCAGTTCAGCAAGGATTTTAATCTCCAGTATACCCACGCGGATATTGACGGAGATTACGTTCTTTTGTATAATGAAGATTCCTGTGAAGTTTATAACATGCAGGGCAATTTAAAATTCAGAGGGGAATTTGATTTTACGGTATCTAAGGTAACTAAGGGGAGGCTCCCGGGCACGTTTATCGTGATGGGGCCGCAAACTATAAAAGAGATAAAATTAGGAGGCTAATATCAATGAATCACATCGACAAACTGTCAGTAAACGCAATCCGTGTGCTTTCTGCGGACGCAATCCAGAAAGCCAACTCCGGTCATCCGGGACTTCCGCTTGGATGCGCTCCAATCGGTTATGAACTTTGGGCAAACCATATGAATCACAATCCGGCAGACCCTGATTGGGCAAACCGGGATCGTTTTGTTTTGTCAGGGGGGCATGGATCCATGCTTTTATATTCCCTGCTTCATCTGTTCGGTTACGGCAATTTGTCAAAAGAAGATTTGATGAACTTCAGACAGATGGGTTCCTTGACACCAGGTCATCCTGAATACGGCCATACGGTAGGCGTGGAAGCAACTACCGGGCCTTTGGGCGCAGGTATGGGCATGGCGGTAGGTATGGCCATTGCCGAGACCCATATGGCGGCCGTGTTCAATAAAGAAGAGTATCCTGTTGTAGATCACTATACCTATGTGCTGGGCGGAGACGGATGCATGATGGAAGGAATTTCCTCAGAAGCATTTTCACTGGCAGGCACTTTAGGGCTTGGCAAACTGATTGTGATCTATGATTCCAATAAGATTTCCATCGAAGGCAGTACTGATATTGCCTTTACGGAGAATGTGCAGAAACGGATGGAGGCATTCGGATTCCAGCTTATCACCGTAGAGGACGGCAACGACCTGGCTTCTATCGGCGCAGCAATTGAAGAGGCTAAGGCAGATACCACAAGACCTTCCTTCATCACTGTGAAAACACAGATCGGCTACGGCTGTCCTGCAAAACAGGGGAAGGCCAGCGCCCACGGAGAACCTCTCGGCGCAGATAATATCGATGCCATGAAAGCCAACTTAGAATGGCCGTCCCAGGAACCGTTCTTCGTTCCTCAGGAAGTATATGACCACTTTAATGAGATTGCAGCACAGAAGGCGGAAGCAGAAGCAGCATGGAACGTGATGTTTGCCGCTTATTGCGAGGAGTTCCCGGAGATGGAAGCGCTCTGGAACCAGTATCACGCCCCTGTGGATGCGGATAAATTATATAACAATGAAGAATTCTGGGCACAGAACGAAAAGCCGGACGCTACCAGAAACTTATCCGGTAAGATGATCAATAAATTAAAACTGATGGTTCCAAACCTGATCGGAGGTTCCGCAGATCTGGCGCCGTCCAATAAGACCAATATGTCCGATGTGGGAGATTATTCAAAGGACAACCGCTTAGGACGCAACATGCACTTTGGCGTGCGTGAGCTGGCTATGACAGCTATCGGCAACGGTATCATGCTTCATGGCGGACTGCGGGCCTATGTGGCAACTTTCTTTGTGTTCAGTGATTATGTAAAACCTATGGCTCGCTTATCTGCTCTTATGGGAGCGCCTCTTACCTTTGTATTAACCCATGACAGCATCGGCGTAGGCGAAGACGGCCCGACCCATGAGCCGATTGAACAGCTTGCTATGCTCCGCGCTATGCCTAACTTCCATGTGTTCCGCCCATGCGACGGTGTGGAGACGGCAGCAGCCTGGTACAGTGCGGTAACTTCTGAAAAGACACCGACCGCATTGGTTTTGACAAGACAGAATCTGACGCCGATGCCGGGAAGCAGCAAAGACGCATTAAAAGGCGCATATATCATCGATGACTGTGAAGGCACTCCGGATGTGATTCTGATTGCGTCAGGATCAGAAGTGGAGCTGGCAGTTAAGGCTAAAGCGGAACTGGCCTCCGAACATCAGATCCGCGTGGTTTCCATGCCATGTATGGATTTATTCGAAGAACAGTCAGCGGAATATAAAGAATCCATTCTTCCTAAGAATGTGAGAAAACGTGTTGCCATCGAAGCCCTGGGAGATTTCGGCTGGGGCAAATACGTGGGACTTGACGGCGCGACTGTTACCATGAAGGGATTTGGCGCAAGCGGTCCTGCTGGAAAATTGTTCGAGCATTTTGGATTTACGGTTGAGAATGTGGTAAAGACAGTCCGCTCACTGTAATCGGTATGAATTGGGGGCGCTGCAAAACATTGAGTTTGCGGCATCCCCTTTTGCTGTAGTTAAATGAAGGGAAAAGGAGTTATGACAATGGGTATGAAGTGCATCGGAGTAGATGTAGGAGGTACAAGCGTTAAAATCGGGCTTTTTACAACAGACGGGGAAGTGTTGTATAAATGGGAAGTTCCGACACGCAAAGAAGAAGCGGGAAAGTACATACTGCCGGATGTAGGAGCCTCAATCCTGAATGTTCTGAAGGACCGGAACATTGAAAAGGATGAAATCGCAGGCGTTGGCCTGGGCGTTCCCGGACCGGTGATGCCGGACGGATATGTGGAAGTGTGTGTAAACCTTGGCTGGAAAGATAAGAATCCTCAGAAAGAACTGAGTGGTATTCTGGGAATAGAAAATGTGCGCAGCGGCAATGATGCTAATGTAGCGGCTCTTGGCGAGATGTGGCAGGGCGGCGGCAAAGGCTATAAAGATGTTATGATGGTTACTCTCGGAACAGGCGTGGGAGGCGGCGTGATTATCGATGAAAAGATTATAGCAGGAACCCATGGCCTGGGCGGCGAGCTGGGACACATTCATGTGAGGGATGAGGAGACGGAGTACTGCAACTGCCATGGGCAGGGATGTCTGGAGCAGGTGGCTTCCGCAACCGGGATCGCCAGAGAAGCCAGAAGGATGATGGCGTCCAAGGATGATCCGTCCGCCATGCGTGAATTCGGCGCTTCTATTACGGCTAAGGATGTCTATGACTGTGCAAAAGCAGGAGATGCCCTGGCTAATGAAGTTGTAGAGACTGTAAGCCGTTATCTTGGGCTGGCTCTGGCTCATGTGGCCATGATTGTGGATCCTCAGGTTTTCGTAATTGGCGGCGGCGTATCAAAGGCCGGACAGTTTTTAATTGACCGGGTGGATCAATACTATAGACATTTTACTCCGATTTCTGAGAATAAAGGGGTGATCGCCCTGGCGAAACTGGGCAATGATGCCGGTATCTACGGCGCTGCAAGGCTGGTTCTGGATTAATGGATGCCGGCTTTGCCGGCAGAAAAAGAGTGATAAAATGAGGAGACCCCGATTGCCAGGCAATCGGGGTAATTATGAAAAATCTATGTGCAATTTGACGATTTAATCAATTCGCATAATTGATTTTCTATACAAATAGTATAAAAAATAGTTGTGAATAAAATATGAACAAGTTGTAAATAGATTATGAAAAGTGGAGGTTATATGGCGGAGTATTGTAAACATAAGACAATCGTAATTGGACACAAAAATCCGGATACCGACTCGATCTGTTCAGCGGTATGTTATGCCAACCTGAAACGGGAAATTACAAAAGAAGAATACCAGCCGGGGCGTGCCGGCCACGTGAATGAAGAAACCCAGTTTGTGCTCAACTATTTCGGCGTGGACGCGCCGGAACTGGTTCAGAATGTAAAAACACAGGTGAGGGATATTGAGATCCGGGAAACAAAGGGAGTTGCCAATAATATTTCCCTGAAAAAGGCGTGGAAGACCATGCAGGAGGCCAATGTTGTGACCATTCCGGCCGTGACTGACGACGGGATGCTGGAAGGGCTGATCACAGTCGGGGATATTGCACAGTCCTATATGAACGTATATGACAGCAGCATTTTATCAAAGGCGAATACCCAGTATTCCAACATAATTGAGACCCTGGAGGGTGCGATTGTGGTAGGGGATGAGAACGCTTTTTATAACCGGGGCAAGGTTTTGATTGCTGCGGCTAATCCCGATATGATGGAGTATTATATTGAGAAGAATGACCTGGTAATATTGGGCAACCGATATGAATCCCAGCTCTGTGCCATTGAGATGGAGGCGGCCTGCATTATTGTGTGCGAAGGAGCGGCCGTATCCATGACTATTAAAAAGCTGGCGGCGGAACGCGGCTGTACGGTGATTACAACTCCGTATGACACCTATACGGCAGCGCGTTTGATCAACCAGAGTATGCCGATCAGCTATTTCATGAAAACGGAAAACCTGATCACATTTGAAGACACGGACTATATCGATGACATCAAAGAGGTGATGGCCAGCAAACGCCACCGTGATTTTCCAATCCTGGATAAAGACGGCAAATATAAAGGCATGATTTCCCGCCGGAATTTGCTGGGCGCCAGAGGAAAATCCGTGATTTTGGTAGATCATAATGAAAAGAGCCAGGCTGTGGACGGAATTGAAAATGCCCGTCTGCTGGAGATCATCGACCATCACCGTCTGGGAGCGATTGAAACGATTTCACCGGTATTTTTCAGAAACCAGCCGCTGGGATGTACGGCGACGATCATTTATCAGATGTATCTGGAAAATAACGTAAAAATTGAAAGACATATTGCGGGCCTGCTCTGCAGCGCCATCATCTCGGACACATTGCTGTTCCGCTCTCCCACCTGTACTGAGGTTGACCGTCAGGCAGGGCTTAAACTGGCGGAGACAGCAGGTTTGAATATCGAAGAATATGCAGCGGAAATGTTCGCGGCAGGCAGCAATTTAAAGGGGAAATCCGACGAAGAAATTTTCTATCAGGATTTCAAGCATTTTACCGCAGGAAAACTTTCGTTTGGTGTTGGACAGATCAGTTCGCTGAATGCGGATGAGCTGAAACAGCTGAGAGTCCGGATGCTTCCATACCTGAAAAAGGCTCATCAGGAACATGGGGTGGATATGATGTTCTTCATGCTGACCAATATCCTGACCGAGTCCACGGTTCTTTTGTGTGAAGGACAGGGGGCTGAACAGCTGATTTCAGAGGCATTTCACGTGGAACCGGAAGAGGAGCATACAGAAAACAACGACTGCGTGGTTTACCTGCCGGGAGTGGTATCCCGCAAAAAACAGCTGATACCGGGACTTATGATTGCAGTTCAGGCTTAGATGCGGGGCGGTTATAATAGATAAAAAAAGACGAAAGGAAAGCAGAAAGCATGACATTTATTTACCCAGCGGTTTTTACACCTCATAAAGAGGGAAAAGGCTATCATGTGGAATTTCCGGATCTGGAATGCTGTGAGGCAGACGGCCCGGATCTGGAAGATGCGGTTGATAATGCAAAAGACGCCGCTTATAACTGGATTAGCGTGGAACTGGAAGAGGACGGCGATCTGCCGGCGCAGACGCATATAGAAGACATCGAGTTGGAAGAAGGATGTTTTGTCAAACATCTGGTGATTACGATAAAACTCCTGCCGGATAACGATTAGAGAAAGAGGGACAGATATGGCAAAGCAATATTGGAAACCGGGCAATATGCTGTATCCGGTTCCGGCAGTGATGGTGAGCTGTCAGAGAGATGGGGAAAAGCCGAATATTATTACGACGGCGTGGTGCGGTACAACCGGTTCCACGCCGCCCACCCTTTATGTATCCATACGGCCGGAACGGTACTCTTATGATATCATAAAAGAAACCGGTGAGTTCGTTGTAAATCTGGTTACAAAAGACCTGGTATTTGCTACGGACTTCTGTGGAGTAAAGTCGGGCCGGGATACGGATAAATTTAAAGAGATGAAGCTGACGCCTCTCCCTTCCCAGCACATTAAAGCGCCTGGAATTGAGGAAAGCCCTGTGAACATTGAATGCAGGGTGACAAAGATCATTCCCCTGGGCAGCCATGATATGTTTTTAGCCGAGGTGGCGGGAGTAACGGTGGATGAAAAGTATATGGATCAGAATGGTAAGTTCCATTTAAACAGCACCGGCCTGGCGGCTTATTCCCATGGAGAGTATTTTGAACTGGGAAAGAAACTGGGTAAATTCGGCTATTCGGTTCAAAAGAAAAAGAAGAAGCCCAGAAAATAAGTAAATCACATCAGGATGAGAAGAACATGAAGAAAAATATTACATTAATCGGTATGCCGGCCTCAGGAAAGAGCACCGTAGGCGTTTTGCTGGCCAAGAGGCTGGGATATTCGTTTGTGGATTCGGATATTGTAATACAGGAAAAAGAGGGGCGTCTGCTGAAAGAGATTATTGAGCAGGATGGGCTGGCCGGTTTCCTGGAAGTGGAAAACAGAATCAACAGCCAGCTGGACGTGACCCATTCGGTAATTGCTCCCGGCGGCAGCGTAATTTACGGTAAAGAGGCGATGGAGCATCTGAAAGAAATCAGTACTGTAGTTTATCTCAAGCTGAGCTACCAGGAAGTGAAGGCGCGGCTGGGAGATTTAAAGGATCGCGGAGTCGCGCTGAAAGACGGCATGACCTTAATTGACCTGTATAACGAGCGGATTCCATATTATGAAAAATATGCGGACATCACAATCGATGAAAATGGCAGGACGCCCGGTCAGACAGTGGATGAACTGAGAGAGATGATAGAAAGAGACTTAAAAAATACATAGGGGGAATAAAGCGATGAAATATATAGTAATGCTTGGCGATGGTATGGCTGATTATCCGGTAGAAAAGCTGGGAGGACGCACGCCCCTTGAGACTGCAAAAAAGCCGAATATAGACAGGCTGGCCTCCAAAGGTGTTCTGGGTATGGTGAAGACAGTGCCGGAGGGATTAAAGCCGGGAAGCGATGTGGCAAACCTTTCGGCGATGGGATATAATCCGGTAGAATGCTATACCGGACGTTCCCCTCTGGAAGCGGTCAGCATAGGGATTGAGATGTCTGATACAGATGTGGCATTCCGGTGCAATCTGGTTACGCTTTCCGGGGAAGCGGATTACAGCCAGAAAACCATGGTGGATTACAGTTCGGACGAGATATCTACCGCAGAGGCGGCAGAACTGATTCAGGCGGTAAATGAGGCCTTCAGAAGCGATGAAATCGAGTTCTATCCGGGAATCAGCTACAGACACTGCATGATCTGGCATAAAGGCCCTGTAGGCCTTGATTTAACCCCTCCTCATGATATTTCCGACAGGAAAATCACAGAATATGTTCCCAAAAACGATGTGATCTGTGACTTAATGAAACGCAGCCATGAGGTGCTTAAAAACCACCCGGTGAATCAGGCGCGGGTTGCAAGAGGGCTTCATCCCGCCAACTCTATCTGGCTCTGGGGCGAAGGAACGAAACCGGGAGTATCCAATTTCCAGAAAACATATGGGGTAAAGGGATCGGTTATCTCCGCAGTGGACCTGATTAAAGGGATCGGAATTTGTGCGGGCATGAAGGTGATAGAAGTGGAAGGCGCAACCGGAAATATCGATACTAATTTCACCGGAAAAGGAAAAGCGGCACTGGAAACCCTGCTTGATGGCCAGGACCTGGTTTACATTCACGTGGAGGCACCGGATGAATGCGGACACAGAGGCGAGATAGAAAATAAGGTAAAGGCCATCGAATTGATCGATGAACTGATCGTAGGACCGCTTCTGGAAGGGCTGGAAAAAGCAGGCGAGGAATATTCAATTCTGGTCATGCCGGATCACCCCACTCCATTGGCAATCAAGACACATATTTCTGATCCGGTACCATATCTGATCTATAGAAGCACAGAACCGGTGGATTCCGGAATCAATACCTATACGGAAGAGACCTGCAGAAGTACCGGCCGGTTTGTGGAACATGGGTATGAGCTGATGAAGGTGCTGCTGGAAGGAAAATGAGATTTTAGGCGAGAAAGTTACGCAGAAAAAGCGGGAGATCCGGTTGGGACGGGCGGACCAGCCGAGAACGGTACAGGAGGCCGGCTCCCAGACGGCCTCCTGTACCGGTTTCCCCTTCTTTACGGCGTTACTTCCGCCTGATAATTGTCTAAATAAGCTTTAATAGCATACCCGATATATTTCGATGCCCCTTCGCCATACTGTTTATCTGTTATCTGGATATATGCAGGGGCTGAGATATAGGTATCGGCCATGTTAGACCAATAATGTTCTCCCATGTCAATTCCGCGGCTGCATTCGTTGACATAAGCAATTAATTCTCCGGTTATTTTCTGGATTTCCGGGGAAGCTACGTCTTTAGTCAGATCTTCCGTCAGTTTTCTGGTTAGAGCGTTGGACCTGTCAAGCAGGGAACTTACTTCAGAAGCGTCAGCGGCAGACCCATTTTCAAGAAAATCCGACAGATTTTTTTCCATCGCTGTTGTGTAATTTTCGAGACTGCCGTATTGTTTCACGGCCATATCGGCAATTTCTTCTTCCCGGGACTGCAGGTCTGAGATCATATCGTCATAAGCCTCCATATTTCCCAAACGGTTTATAATTTCATCTTTATGCGTTGTTTTAAAGTCCGCTAAAATGCGGAAATAGCCGCTCAAATCGAAGTCTTTAAAATCCATACATTTCTCCCCTTTTACAAGCTTATCAAGCAGTTTTAATAAGCTGTTTAGATGGTCGCGTTTTATCAGAATCAGTTCCCGCTGCTTTTCAAATACTGCAGTTTTATCAAATTGTGGGTTCTCCATGATCAGTTTGATTTCTTTTAATGTAAAGTCCAGCTCTTTGAAAAACAGGATTTGCTGCAGTGATTCTAAAGAGGTTTCGTCATATAACCGGTATCCGGCGTCCGTTACGGTGGTCGGTTTAAATAGACCGATCTCATCATAAAACTGCAGAGTGCGCACGCTGACGCCGGTTAACGAAGAAACTTGTTTTACAGTCATCATATCAAATCACCTCTTCAATAAATTGAGTGCGGCCGGTAATACCCTGCCGGCAATGGAAGTATTCAGCGGCCTGTTCTCTGATTACAACTGTACACTATCACCATACGTGAGAGTCAATATGGAAAATGAATAATTTCATCATTTCTTTGCATAGCCCGTAGAGCCTCTGACCACCAGTTTGGGATCATATTCTATTTTAATAATATCACTGCCGGCCGGAGCGGTGCGATCGGTCAGCATATCGAGGGCGGCTCTGCACCGGTGAGGCAGAAAATGATCCGCACGCCCGGATGGAAGATGATCTACGATCCCCAGCAAGGCGGTGTGCAGTATCTGTTTAACCTGATATCAGATCCCCGGGAATGTGATAATCTGGCTGGAAACCCTCTTTATTCCCAGACGGAATATGACTTAACCGCTCAGATACTGGACAGCCGCATCAGGATGTCCCAATACACCCATGAAAGGGACCAAAACCGGATCCAAAAATTACATATTATATAAAATAGAAACATTTGCTGTCAGCCGGGGCCTGACCCCGGATGTTTCAGAATGGAGTAATATATGAAAAATGATGTGATACGGCGTCTGATGGACGAATACAGGCGTTTGGAAGAAAGTGAAGAAAACCGCCGCCGCCGTTCCATGTGGAAAGGGCTGGATCACTGCAGCAGGGAACAGTGGAGGGCTACTCCCAGATCAGATCATTCCTGGCAGGACGGACAGGTTCCTCTTACCGCTGATATCCAGACACTCACATGGTCAAAATACTTTGGATTTGACATTAACGACTATTATTTTAATGCCCGGGTGTTTGTGGAAAATTATCTCAGAATCATGATCTTCCGGTTTAAGAATTTCCCGGATGATACATTTTTAGAAAAATGGCTGCCGATGTGGGGTAGTACGGTTTTGGAAGGTACGATTTTTGGTGTAGAATCCCGTTATTCAAAAGATGCGGATCCCTGCATATTAACTGAACCCATTATACGGGAACCGGAAGATTTAAAAAAGATAGAACCGGTGGATTTTTTTAAGAGCGGAATCATGCCCCGGTTAATCCAGGCATACGAAGAGGCCCTGGACCTTGTGGATGAAGACTTTGAGATCCTGTTTCCCGAATGGATCAGAAGCGTGTTTGGAGTCGCCATCTATTTGAGAGGATATGGGGAATTTTTAATGGATATGGCTGGAGACCCCGATTTTGCACATCAGGAACTGCGGCTGATCACCGATGCCAGAAAACGGTGGTTTGACGATATGCATGCCTATCTGAAAACCCCCCGCCATCCGGGCAGCCTGTTCAATGATGAAGTCAATGTGCCTACAATATCGCCAAAGCTATATCGTGACATGATATTCCCATACGAACAGGAGCTGTCCCAATACCATGGCGGAATCAGCTACTGGCACAGCTGTGGAAATGTGACAAAAATGGTATCCGACATAGCAAAATTGGACCGCCTTTCCATGTTCAATGTGGGACCGTGGACAGATATCTATGAGGCGGGCTGTGCTTTCCGGGATAAAGCGCCATTGGAAATCTGCATGAATCCTGAACTCGATATTTTAAGAGCCGGTCCGGATCAGATGAGAGAAAAACTGCGGTATGTAATGGACTGCTGCCGCCGCAGCGGTGTATCCGGTATGGGCCTGAAGGTAAGTGCAGTGAATGGACCGTCATTCGACCGCGCCGCCATTGAAAAGACCATTTCACAGGTGCGCTGCTGGGCCGTGATCGCCCGCGAGGTGACGGGGAAGTAATTAGACAATTCTGAAAGTTTGAAGAATGTGTGAAATTAGCACTCATCGCTTGACAGTGCTAACAACATGTGTTATAGTACAACTATAACAAAGATAAAGAAAAGGAGCGATGACTTATGATGTTAATGCCTGGCATATTTGGAGAAAGATTGTTTGACGATTTTATGGATTTTCCGTTCAGCAGCTATGGAACCTCAAAAAACAGCCTGATGAAAACGGATATTAAAGATCTGGAAAGCGGTTATGAACTGGCCGTCGATCTTCCCGGTTTTAAGAAAGACGACATTAAGGCTGAGTTAAAGGACGGGTATCTGACCATCAGCGCATCATCTGATACCAGCAGAGATGAGAAGGACAGCAGCGGCAGATATATTCGCAGAGAGCGCTATTCCGGTTCCTGCAGCAGAAGCTTTTATGTGGGAGAAGCTGTTGCAAAAGAAGATATTAAAGCCAGATTTGAAGACGGTATCCTGAGACTGACCGTTCCGAAGATGGAGGATAAACCTGCGGTGGAGGAGAAAAGATATATTGCAATCGAGGGCTGACTTATGTTGATGCCTGATTTATTTTGAAGACAGACCGTTTGATGATTTCATGGATTTTCCATTTGATGATAGATTTTATAAAAAGTTTGAAAAAGAATTTTTCAAGAACAGCCGCCGCCATAAGATAGGAAAAGAGGCAGATATTTAAGAAGAGAGCGTTATGCCGGAGCGTGCAGAAGGACCTTTTATATAGGCGGTAATGTAGATGAAGACAGCATAAAGGCAAAAGTTAAACATGGTACCCTAAAGCTGACCCTTCCTAAAAAGGGAGGTCAGCCGATGGTTGAAGATAAAAATTATATAAAAATTGAGGAAGGATCAAAATCTTTTCTTGAATGATTGAATGAGGGGCGATGAAAGCTGGTTTTCACCGCCCCTCGGATTCTACCCCTCCCACCCGTTTCTATAAACAGCCCGGCATCCCGCCGCCCGTCCCGCCCCTTGTCCCGCTTTTCTGCGTAACATTCGCCAATTAAATCCCATTTCCCCCTTCCCTGTTGCAATTACATATTTCAGGAATATATTAGAATAAAAAGAATAAAGATGAAAATATGTTGCAAATTCTGATTTTGGTTCTGGCTCTATGTATGGACACCTTTGTGGCCAGCATAGCTTATGGTGCAAATAAAATTAACATAACGTGGAAAAAAGTGTTTTTTATGAATGGAATCTGCAGCGGCTGTCTTGGCGCGGCATTGGCTGTGGGAGGCATAATTGATAATCTGATTCCGGAAACCTTTACAAAAGCGGTCTGCTGCACCAGCCTTTTGCTGCTGGGATTGGTAAAACTTCTGGATTTTTTAATCAAAAAATTTATTAACACCCACTGTGCCCTGCGTAAGGATATCAGTTTTTCTTTTTCCGGCCTTCAAGTGATCATCAGCATTTACGGTGATCCGATGGCGGCGGATTGGGATCGATCCCAGTCCCTGTCCTGGAAAGAGACTGCTTTTTTGGCCCTTGCCATGTCCCTTGACAGTCTGGTGGCCG
Source organism: Clostridiaceae bacterium (assembly GCA_018378255.1). GTDB lineage: Bacteria > Bacillota > Clostridia > Lachnospirales > Lachnospiraceae > CHH4-2. The sequence continues at coordinate 19,629 of JAGZXV010000023.1, forward strand.
GAACACTGGCTGCATTTATGAGAGTTCCGTTGGGACTGACAGTCGTGACGGCCTTTGTTATGGGAGTGATGGTAATGTATGGAGGCATGTATCTTGGGAAGAAACTGGCAGACAGATGTGGCTGGGATCTTTCCTGGATCAGCGGCTGCCTTTTTATCGCCCTTGCCCTGTCAAAGATTTGGTCATGATCTGGCCAAAGGCCGCATGATGGGGTATAATCTCACTAAATGCCGTTTACACTGGCAGAATGTGAGGTTTATATAGATGAAAAAACGAAAAACAGCTTATTTTTTAGTCCAGTCTGCTATGATAGCAGCTATTTATATTGTTTTAACTTTAATGTTCATTCCGCTGGGTTTCGGGCCGGTCCAGTTCCGGATTTCTGAAGCCCTGTGCATACTTCCCTATTTTACTCCGGCGGCGATTCCAGGGGTATTTATCGGCTGTCTGCTGTCCAATGCGCTGGGGGGAGCGGTGATTCTGGATGTGGTGTTCGGGAGCCTGGCAACGCTCATCGGGGCGGTGGGGTCCTGGCTTTTGAGGAGGTTTTGGTGGGCGGTGTGTATACCGCCCATTCTGTCCAATGCTCTGATTATTCCGTGGGTTCTCCGCTTCGCATATGGAAGCGGCCAGATTATTCCCTATATGATGGTCACTGTGGGAATTGGAGAGATTCTGGCAGTGGGTGTTTTGGGCAATTTACTGATGCTGTCATTGGAAAGGTATAAGAATATATTATTTAAGTAATTCCCTGGCGGAGGGCATATACAAAGAGGCATATAATATGGCCGCCCAATAAGCTTTAGGTGGATTTTCTCACTGATTTTTACTATAATATAAGAAGGTATATTGACTTTACCTGGAAAAAGAAGTAAAAGTAATTGAATAATAAAAGTGAATGCCTGATTCACGGAAAAGGGATGGAATAGATTATGTATGAGATAGATTTTAATAAACCGGAAACGATTCATTTTATTGGAATTGGAGGAATCAGCATGAGCGGGCTGGCGGAAATCCTGCTGGATGAAGGATTTTTTGTATCGGGCTCCGACGCCCGCAGGACGGAACTGACCGATCACCTGGAGGCCAAAGGTGCGAGGGTGTTCTATGGCCAGAAAGCGGATAATATTTATGATGGAATTGATGTTGTAGTATATACGGCGGCGATTCATAAAGATAACCCGGAGTTTATGGAAGTGGAAGCCCGGGGGATTCCCATGCTAAGCAGGGCGGAACTGCTTGGAGAGATGATGAGGAACTATGAGCAGGCCGTGGCTGTGGCCGGAACTCATGGAAAGACCACAACGACATCCATGATTACAGAGATTCTGCTGGCAGCGGGTGAAGACCCAACCATATCCGTAGGCGGTATTTTAAATTCCATCGGAGGAAATATCCGAGTGGGCGGGCCGGAATTGTTTGTTACGGAAGCTTGTGAGTACACCAATAGTTTCCTGTCATTTTTTCCGACAATCGAAGTAATATTAAATATAGAAGAAGATCATCTTGATTTTTTTAAAGATATTCACCATATCCGCAGTTCCTTCCGGGAATTTGCAGGAAAACTTCCGGATTCCGGCCTGATGGTTATCAGCAGCGATATTGAAAACTACAGGGAAATTGTGGATGGACTGCCCTGCCGTGTGGTAACCTGTGGAAAAAGCGGGGACAGTACTTACAGCGCAGCGGGGATTCAGTATGATGAGTTTGCCTGCCCCTCCTTTGATCTTCTCGTAGAAGGACAAAAGGCAGAACATATCCGGCTGGGCGTGCCGGGAGAACATAATGTGTATAATGCGCTGGCGGCCGTCGCTGTGGCCTGCGAGCTTAAAATACCGATGGATGCGGTGGTTAAGGGACTTGGGAAATTTACCGGTACGAACCGCAGATTTGAAAAGAAGGGTGAGATCGGCGGTGTGGTTATTATCGATGACTATGCACATCATCCGAGAGAGATTGCAGCAACCTTGTCTGCGGCACAGAATTATCCACATAAAAAGCTGTGGTGTGTGTTCCAGCCTCATACCTATACAAGGACAAAGGCGTTCTTGGATGAGTTTGCACAGGCGCTGTCGGCGGCGGATGAGGTGATTCTGGCCGATATTTACGCAGCACGGGAGACGGATAATCTGGGAGTGAGTTCCGGTGATATTGCAGAAAAAATACGGAAATTAGGCACCAATGCCCACTATATCCCATCGTTCGACGAAATCGAAACATTTATTTTAAAAAATTGTGTTAACGGTGATTTGTTGATAACTATGGGCGCCGGAGACATAGTAAAAGTGGGGGAAAAGCTGTTAGGAGCATAGTTATCCACATTATCCACATAGTTTTCAACATTTTATGTTAAGAAGCTATGTGGATTTCTTGATTAACATAATATAATGTCTAACAATTCCTGAAACCCTTGTTTTTATGAGAGGTTCGACAAAAAACGCCAATAATTTCGCTGTTATGTAACCTTAGTATCCACATTATCCACATTATCCACAATCAAATTGTGGGCAACTCGGGGCTATTTTCTTTTGTCGGGGGATGTGATATGATGTTGAAAGAGATTGAGAGGGTGATGTTATGTCAGTAGGATTTATGGATAATTTACAGATAAAGGCTACGTTGGTGGCCAATGATTTTATTGACCAATATATGATATCGGCGAATGGCGAGTATGTTAAAGTATATCTGTATTTGCTGCGGCACCAGGATGAGAATGTGGATATCTCGGATATAGCAGATCATCTTAACCATACGGAAGCGGACGTGAAGCGTGCACTCACATACTGGGCGAAGGCCGGCGTGCTGAAGCCGGATGTATTACAGGCGGCCGCGGCCGTGGATGGGAAAACGCCGGTTCAGGAACAGCCGCCGGTAAAGATGCCGGTGAAACTTCCGGTAAAAGAACATGCGGCCACCGTGGAGCCGGAGCAGTTCGCCGTATTAGAACGGGAAATGGAACCGGAAAAACAGCCGGCTTTGGAGAAACCTTCCTATTCCCCGTACCAACTGTCAAAACTTACGGATAATGAGGAATTTGCCCAGCTTCTTTATGTGGCCCAGAAGTATACGGGAACCATATTCAGCCACAAGGATTGTGAGGTATTCGCCTATCTCTATGAGGCGCTTGGGATGTCTTTTGATCTTTTGGTGCATCTGGTGGCCTCCTGTGTACAGGCTGAGCACAGAGAAGTCCGCTATATGGAAGCCGTAGCCCTTAACTGGCATAAGAATGGTGTCAAAACTGTGGATCAGGCCAAACAGGGGACGGAGCTTTATGTAAAAGGCTATGCGAATGTGATGAAAGCGTTTGGTCTCAGCGGAAGAAAGCCCGGCGCATCGGAACACGATCTGATCCGTAGATGGTTCTATACATACATGTTTTCCCCAACGCTGGTAACAGAGGCCTGCAACCGTACCATGAGAGCGCTTCACCAGCCAAGTTTTGAATATGCGGATAAGATTCTGGCATCCTGGAAGGAAGCCGGGGTCAGAAACCTGGATGATGTTAAAAAGTTGGACCAGGCCCGGGAAGGGGAACGCCAGCAGAAGAACGAAGAGAACAAGAGATGGCAGACGTCATCCAGGACGGATAAAAACCAGTTCCATAACTTTAAACAGAGGGATACGGATTATAACGCCCTGGTGATGGAACGATTGAAGGAGCGCCTGAATGAACAGGCGAACCAGCAGCAGTGAGGAGAGATCTATGGGACTTAGCAATTCTCAGTATAATGCGATCATGCGCATCTACAACCAGAAACAGTTTCAGAATAAATATGAACAGGACAAGCGGATCAGCGAGGTTCATACCAAACATCCGGTGATCCTGGAGCTGGAATCGATGATCACCAGCAAAGCCGTAGAGCGGGCCAAACGCCTGCTGGACGGAGATAGTGAAACCGGCAGGCGGCTGAAGGCGGAACTGGAAGATCTGCGTGAACAAAAACGTGTGCTTTTAAAGTCCTTCGGATACCCGGAAGATTATATGGAGATGCAGTACGGCTGCAAAGACTGTGAAGACACCGGCTATCATGATGGGAAGAAGTGCCACTGCTTCCGCAAGGAAGAAATCAAGCTTCTTTATGCCCAGTCAAATCTGGAGCAGCTCATGAAAAAGGAAAACTTCGGAACCTTCTCCGACCGCTTTTTTGACAGAAACCAGATGGTGCCCGGGCTTGGAATATCGGTTTATGATTATATGATGCAGGTGAAACAGATATGTCATCAGTATGTGGAAAAGTTTGGCGTCAAGAAGGGAAACATTCTGTTTCAGGGTGATACCGGCGTTGGGAAGACATTTCTCACCAACTGTATTGCAAAAGATCTGATTGACCGGTATTTTTCCGTGATCTATCTGTCCTCAACCGATCTGTTCCATATATTTGCCCAGAATACATTTGAACGGACGACAGAGGAAGAGATGAAGGATATGTATCAGCATATTCTGGACTGTGATCTTTTGATCATTGATGATCTGGGTACGGAACTGAACAACAGTTTTGTGTCTTCCCAGTTCTTCTACTGCATTAACGAGCGGCTGATGCGCAAGAACGGGACAATCATTTCCACGAACCTGGATATGGAGGGGATCAGGGACCGCTATACGGAGCGGGTTTCCTCCAGAATTATCAGCGAATATATGATAACGCCGCTTTATGGCGGCGATATCAGAACAAAAAAATATTGATATCTTGACTATTTCAGCGCATAATGATATAAAAGATACGTTGCTTTAGTACGTGTAACAAAAACGAATGGAGATGTGCATAGATGCACGCAGATAGGAGCCAAAGATGATTTACGAAGAGAAAACCATTGAGACGATTCCGGTAGGACCTCTGGGACTTATTCCATTAAAGAGCTGCTCACAATTAGGGGAGAAAGTGAATAACTACCTGGTAGAATGGAGACATGAACGCGAGAGTGAACACAAATCAACGATAGCATTTTCCGGCTATCAGAGAGATTCTTATATTATCGATGCTAAGACACCCAGATTCGGTTCTGGTGAAGCGAAAGGGTCAATTGACCAGTCTATCCGCGGTGACGACCTGTACTTTATGGTGGATGTATGTAATTACAGCCTGACCTATTCCCTCTGCGGAATGACAAACCATATGTCTCCGGATGACCATTTTCAGGATTTAAAGCGTCTGATCGCAGCAGCGGCAGGCAAGGCCAGGAGAATTAACGTTATAATGCCGTTTTTGTATGAAAGCAGACAGCATAAGCGTTCCGGCAGGGAATCCCTGGACTGTGCGCTGGGGCTTCAGGAACTGACCAATATGGGCGTTGAGAACATCATCACATTTGATGCCCATGATCCCCGTGTACAGAATGCCATTCCGTTAAAAGGATTTGAGACGGTGCAGCCGATTTACCAGTTTATCAAGCACTTGTTGAAGCATGAAACGGACCTGCAGATCGACAGCGATCATATGATGGTAATCAGCCCGGATGAAGGCGGTATGTCACGCGCTGTGTACTTTGCAAACGTTTTAGGGCTGGATATGGGCATGTTCTACAAACGCCGTGATTATACGCAGATCATCAATGGGCGCAATCCTATCGTAGCTCATGAATTTTTAGGATCAAGTGTGGAAGGCAAGGATGTACTCATCATAGATGACATGATTTCTTCCGGTGAAAGCATGCAGGATGTGGCAAAAGAGCTGAAGAGAAGAAAGGCCAGAAAAGTCTTTATCTGCTCCACCTTCGGTCTGTTTACCAACGGACTTACCAAGTTCGACGAATACTATGAAAATGGCGTAATTGACCGGATCCTCACCACAAACCTGGTATACCAGACGCCGGAGCTTTTATCCAGACCATATTATATCGATGTGGATATGAGTAAATACATTGCATTGATTATCGACAACCTGAATCATGATGCATCTTTAAGCGAGCTTTTAAATCCTACTAACCGCATTAATAAGCTGTTAGCCGCTTACAGAAGTAAATAACGAATCATACAGATGCCGCTGGACAGCTGGTAGAAGATGGAGGCCCCGTCTTATGCCGAACGTGCAGCGGCATATTTTTGCAGTATAACCTTATTGATTTTATTTTGCCTTATATGATATCATAAAAATAGGAAAAACATTCGGAGAGAAAGAACCGGTATTTATGATAGAAACATTACGGAGGGGAAAAGTATGGTACATAAAGGACTTCATATGGAGAGCAGCATGGAAGAACTCCAGAAAGAAAACCGTCGCCTGAATAAGCTCGTAGAGACAGACTGGCTGACCGGCGTATATAACAGGGGAGCAGTAGAAAATAAGGTGAATGAACTGATTGAAAAGGATAAGAACGGAGTTATGCTGGTTCTGGATGTGGATCGTTTCAAGGAGATCAACGACAGATTCGGGCATATTGTAGGAGATCAGTTTCTGAAAGATCTGGCCCAGCTCTTAAAGAATATGTTTTTTAGAAATGATATCATCGGCCGGGTGGGAGGCGATGAATTCGTTGTATTCATTCCGGTGAAGCAGGACATGGACTTTGTGGAAGAACGGTGTGTCCAGATAAAAAAACGTTTCAGCAGCAGCAACGCTTATAAGAACGTTTCCTTAACCATGGGCGGTACCATATACCAGGAGGGGGATGATTACCTCTCCATGTTTGACAGAGCGGACCAGCTCATGATCGGGGAAAAGAAAAGGAATAAATTGATGGAGAAGGCCGCCGGTGCGGCAGCGAAAGAACAGATTCCGGGGATGGACATCGATATGAGGCTGATCTCCGCCGAACTTCTGAAAAACAACCAGACACAGGGGGCATTCTGCCAGGATTATGAAGTGTTTAAGAGCATATATTGTTTTACGGAGCGCAGGCTCCGCAGGACGAAAGGAAATGCCTGTATCATACTGTTTACCATCACTGACGGAGATAACCATTTTCCCAATTTTTCAGTCCGTGAGACGCAGATGGAAATTCTGTCTGAAATCATTCAGAACTGTCTTAGATCAGGGGATGTATACACCCAGTACAGCAGCTGCCAGTTCCTGACCATGGTTTCGGATGCGTCCATGGAGAATATTGACTGCATTGCAGAGCGGATCTGCAGCTGTTTTTATAAGAAAGTTCCCGGCGGACAAAACAGCTGTCTGCTGCACCATGGATACCCGCTGGGAATGGAGGACGCTAACCGAATGATCGGAGAAAAGTGAGAAGCAGCTTTAAGCCGTAAAAGATGATAACACATCCGCAGATCACATTGATAGCCCGCAGAATGCGGCTGTTCAGTTTATGGCTGAACAAGGTAACAAACAGTGTTAAGCCTGAAAACCAGAGACAGGAGGCGGAGGCCACGCCCATAATAAAGGGAAGCCCTCCTCCGGTGCCTGTCTGGCTCACCCGGAAGGCGCCCAGCATCATGGTTCCGTCGATAATCGCCTGGGGGTTAAACCAGGTGACCACACAAGCCGATACTATGATTTTTCTTATGGTCATTTCCTGGCCGCCAGACGTTTCCAGTGAAGATTTTGCTTTTAATAGGCCGATGCCGATCCAGGTGACAATCAGGCTTCCGGCCAGCAGAATGACCATTTCCAGCCATTTCACATGCTCAATCACAGCACCGATTCCAAAATAACAGGCAAAAGCCAGCGAGATATCGAAAAAGATGATTATAAATGCAGTCAGCGCGGAACGCTTATGATCGCGTTCCAGCGCTGTATTAATGACGAATAAATTCTGCATGCCGATGGGGGCCACATAGGCCAGTCCCATGGTAAGACCCTGTATATATTCCATGATAACCTCATAGTTTGATTAAATGATATGGGATTTGGTTCGCCGTCATCATCTGGGCCTCCCGCTGATGGCAGGTGAACATGATGATCTGTCCCTGATATGCGCTTAAAAGCCATTTTAAGGCCGTTCTGAGGCGTTCGTCGTCATAGAGGACAAAACTATCGTCAAAGATCAAAGGCATCTCTGTCCGGCCGTTTTGGATCAATTTGGCGGTAGCCAGGCGCAGGGCCAGATAGATCTGGTCCATGGTCCCGCTGCTGACCTGTTCGATGGGTACCAGACGGGTTTTGGTATTCATAAACACATTCAGGTTTTCATCAATACTCATGCTGTTATAGATGCCGCCTGTAATGCCGTCTATCAGTTCCGAAGCTGTTTTATTCAGATACAGCCCGAAGGAATCCCGGATGCTGGTAGAAAGCTCCGTCATGGTTTCCTGTGCCAGGTCGATGGCGGAAAGTTCCTGCTGGAGCCGTTCGTTCTCCTCCAATACATGCTTTAAAGTAGCGGCCTGGTTTTTACAACTTGTTAAATGTTCCAGCTTTTTCTCAAGTTCCCACTGGTTCCTCTGCTGCTGTTCGATGAACTGGCTGCAGGAAGTCTGTTTTAGCTGAAGCTCTGAGATATCGTTGGTGAGCTGTGCCACGGCTGCTTCCGATTTAAGAACAGCTTCATAAAGCCGTTTAAACTCCGCCATCCGCTCTTTAAAAACTTGTATGGCCTGCTCTGTGATAGAAGAGTCGCCTAAATGGCGGGAGTAGATCTCCTGAAGCAGGGTGGAGTACAATGTCAGGTCCTTTTGATAATGCTTGTCCCGCATAAACAATATAGCCCTGCATATAAACAATACGGCTGCCGCCATCAGGCTGGCCGCGCTGACGGGCGCATATGGGATGCCGAATGATGATGTGAGGAAATTAGCATTCCCCGCAGCGAACAGATAACCGCCCAGAGCGAGGAACATGATTCCCAGCAGTACGGCCGCCCCGTTGACCACTTTTCTGGATTTGCTGCCAGTCTTTTTTTCTGCCTCCAGATAATTCCGGTAGATGGATTCCGTGTTGGCTTCATAAGCTGCTATGGATTCGCAGTCTGTAAACTGGTGGGTTGACAAGACCTGCTTTCCTCTGGCGATTTTCTGGAGAAGCTCTTCTTTTTCCTCCTGCTTGGAGGAAATCAGTACCTGTACTTCATTTTTCATCTTTTGAAAGGCCGGAAGCTGGTTTTCATATTCCGGCGCTGAGATTTCTTTTTCAATATTCCGGATTTCCCCGAGCACCGATGCGTAAGAACGGGCGGCTTCAGGCACCATCTGGGAGGCAAGGGACTTTCTCTGTTCCTTTAAAAATGCACTGGCCTTTGTGATGTTTAATGCCATATTTCCGGAAGTGTTTAAGTTGGCAATATAATTCTTTAATTCAGAGACCATCCCGCCGTCGGTGGCGCTTTTTAACTGGCCGATACTGATGGTGTTGTTGTATGCTGTTTCGCTGAGGCCGTTTAACAATTCGTCCATCAGCGCCTTTGTGGGCTCCACTTCTTTTCCAAGTGTCTCATTTACAATGGTAAGATCTTTGTTGTTCTTCTGGAAACTTCTTTCAATTCTGTATACGGTTCCTTCGTGTTCCAGTCTGAGATGGCCTTCATAGGTCCCGCTGTTTTCCCAGGGTTCAAATCTTGTATAGATGTCATTTTTAGAAGCCCGTCCTCTGGCCCGCTCGATGCCAAAAAGCATACCGCGGATAAAGGTATGCAATGTGGACTTTCCAGCTTCATTCTTACCGTAGATCACATTCAGGCCGTCTTTAAATGAGATGGAGAGATTATGAAATTTGCCAAAACCGTCAATATGTAAATCCAATAATTTCATCGTGTCAGCTCCTCTCGTCCGTAGTGTGCAGCAGGGCATTGATACCGTAATATAAGGCCTTTTTCTCAACCGGGCTCATATCCTGCTTTTGAAGTGCCTGGATGTAGAATCCGATCATATCGCTGGAGTGTTCTGCAAATAGAGCGCTGAAATCATACTGAGGTTCGGATTCGTCTATAATTTCAGCAATCCGGAACCGGGAGGAAAGAAAGTCCAGATCAAATTCCGCGTCGGGGTCTCTCATTCCACGGATACGGAAACGGTAGATGTGTTCCAGTCCCCGTTTCTGTACCTCCTGGGTGATGCGTGAGGACAACTCTGCGCTGGTGGTATTCGGGGTGATGTTGACCACCAGAGGAACGTACTGAAGCCTGGCCATGGGCACGAAGGTGAGGGACGTGACTTTGCGCGTCATAAAATTGATGTCGCCGACAATCATGCCGTGCCGGCCGGTTTCGGTTTTGTCCAAAGGTTCTAAGGAGCCGGAATAGGCCATCTTGTTTTCCAGGATGATCTCCGGTTTGTGAATATGGCCCAGGGCAATATAGGAAAAATTGGAAAATGCCATGGCCTGCCGGTCAAACGGCAGATGGGCCGCGTCCCCTCCATGGGCCAAAAGGATCTTAATGCGGCTGTTCTCCCCGACCTCCAGGGAGCTTAAACGGTTTTCGCGGATTTCCGCCGAATGGTAACTGAATCCATAAACTTCCGTATTAATGTCTTCAAAATATACGCTGGTAAATTCCTCGTCCATTAAAAAGGTGACATTGGAACACCAGGTAAAGCTGTAGAGAGCGGAACTTTTGCGTATGCGGTCGTGGTTACCGGCAATGATAACCACGCGCACACTTGGTATAGTGGAAAAAAGATAATTAAGTTCTTTTAGGTCACGTGCCAACGGCTGACGGTGAAACAAATCGCCGGCTATAAACAGGCAGTCAACGTCCAGTTCTTTTGTCTTTTGTATGACGTTTGAAAAAGTATCCTTAATAGCCTGAGCCCGTTCCTTACACCAGGGCTTGTCACTGTCAGGCGTCATGCCCCAATGGACATCAGCAATGTGGATAAACTTCATATAATACCTCCTGTGTGGCACAAATTACCATGAAAGTCAAAAACAATTTTATGGTAAACTTAAAGCTCACAATTGTTTACTGTTCTTGGGAATGGGATTACATCGCGGATGTTGGACATACCGGTCAGGTACATCACGCAGCGTTCAAATCCCAGCCCGAACCCGGAATGGCGTGCGGAGCCGTATTTGCGCAGATCCAGATAGAAATCATAATCTTCTTTGGCAAGTCCCAGTTCTTCCATACGGCCGACGAGAAGGTCATAGTTATCTTCCCTCTGGCTGCCGCCGATGATCTCACCGATTCCCGGAACCAGGCAGTCCATAGCGGCCACGGTTTTGCCGTCTGGGTTCATCTTCATATAGAAGGCCTTGATCTCCTTTGGATAGTCGGTTACAAATACCGGCTTTTTGAAGATTTCTTCTGTCAGGAAACGCTCGTGCTCTGTCTGGAGATCGCAGCCCCAGAATACTTTGTAATCGAAATTATCGTTATTCTTCATCAGAATATCAACGGCTTCCGTATAGGTAACATGTCCAAAGTCTGAATTGGCTACGCTGTTTAAACGGTCCAGTAAGCCCTTGTCCACAAAGCTGTTGAAGAACGCCATCTCTTCCGGCGCATGTTCCAAAACATAGCGGATTACATATTTTAACATGCTTTCAGCCAGTTCCATGTTGTCCTGAAGGTCGGCAAATGCCATCTCAGGTTCGATCATCCAGAACTCGGCTGCATGTCTGGTCGTGTTTGAATTTTCAGCGCGGAAAGTCGGGCCGAAGGTATAGATGTTGCGGAATGCCATGGCGTAAGTTTCGCCGTTTAACTGGCCGCTTACGGTCAGGCTGGTGTGTTTGTTGAAGAAATCCTGTGAGTAGTCAACAGATCCGTCTTCGCACCTTGGAACATCATTCAGATCCAGTGTCGTAACCTGGAACATCTCGCCGGCGCCTTCGCAGTCGCTGCCTGTAATGAGCGGTGTGTGTACATAAACAAAATCGCGTTCCTGGAAGAACTGGTGAATTGCGTATGCAATTAAGGAACGGACACGGAATACAGCCTGAAATGTATTGGTCCTGGGGCGGAGATGGGAAATGGTTCTCAGATATTCAAAACTGTGGCGCTTTTTCTGGAGCGGATAATCAGAGGCGGAAGCGCCTTCCACTGAGATCTCCGCAGCCTGGATCTCGAACGGCTGCTTTGCCTGAGGGGTAGCGACTAAGGTACCCTTTACAATGATGGCGGCACCTACGTTTAATTTGGAAATTTCGTCGAAATTGGACATTGTATCATGGTAAACGACCTGAAGTGTTTCAAAATAAGACCCATCGCTTACAACGATAAAGCCAAATGCTTTTGAATCACGGATGCTCCTAACCCAGCCGCCGATGGAAACCTCTTTATTGAGGTAAGAATCGCGGTCCTTATATATTTCTCTAACAGTAATCAGTTTCATAATTGCTTCTCCTTTTATTTACAATTTAAAAATGCATACTTATAGCTAAGTATACTTTATTTTTCTTAGCGATTCAAGGCCTTATATGCGATTTAAAAGGAAGAATGAAGCGAAAGTACCATATATAGACAAAAAAATACAAAATAATACAAAATGAACAAAAGTGTCGGAAAATGTACCAAAAAGATGAAAAATAACTAAAAAATTTGTTCACTATTTCTAAAATTTGTGTTATAATGCAAGTACTATAAAATACAACAGCAAGAGGTGATAACGTGATTAAAAAAGAAATGATTGCCATGCTATTGGCGGGAGGTCAGGGAAGCCGCCTGGGAGTTTTGACACAGAAAGTTGCAAAACCGGCAGTTTCCTTTGGAGGAAAATACAGAATCATCGATTTTCCATTGAGCAACTGTATTAACTCAGGTGTGGATACAGTTGGAGTATTAACACAATATCAGCCATTACGTTTAAACACCCATATCGGGATCGGCATTCCGTGGGATCTGGATCGTAATGTAGGAGGGGTTACTGTGCTGCCTCCATATGAAAGGAGTAAAGGCAGCGACTGGTACACCGGAACAGCGAATGCGATCTATCAGAACCTTGAATATATGGAAACATACAACCCGGATTATGTTTTGATTTTATCCGGCGATCATATATATAAGATGGATTATGAAGTTATGCTTGAATATCACAAAGCTAACAACGCTGATATCACCATTGCTGCAATGCCTGTTCCGATTGAAGAAGCGAGCCGTTTCGGTATTGTGATCACAGATGACAACAACCGCATAACGGAATTTGAAGAAAAACCTGCAAATCCCAGAAGCAACCTGGCTTCTATGGGTATTTACATATTCAGCTGGCCGGTACTGAGAGATGCATTGATCCAGATGTCGGAAGAGCCAGGCTGTGACTTCGGCAAACATATTATTCCTCACTGCCATGCGGCAGGACAGAGAATATTTGCTTACGAGTACAACGGATACTGGAAAGATGTCGGTACTCTTGGCTCTTACTGGGAAGCGAATATGGAGTTAATAGATATTATTCCGGAATTTAACCTTTATGAGGAATACTGGAAGATTTATACCAAGAGTGATATTATCCCACCGCAGTATGTTTCAGCCGATGCAAAGCTGGAGAGAAGCATTATCGGCGAAGGAACCGAGATTTACGGAACTGTTAAGAACTCCGTTATCGGTGCCGGTGTAACTATTGGAAAAGGTGCGGTTGTAACGGATTCGATCATCATGCGCGGAAGCGTGATCGGAGACGGCGCAGTTGTGGAGAAATCTATAGTTGCAGAGGATGTTACGATCGGGGCGGGAGCCCAGCTTGGCGTGGGTGAGTATGCGCCGAGCAAATATGATCCGAAGGTATACCAGTTCGATCTGGTAACTGTCGGTGAGCATACCGTAATTCCGGAGAATGTTAAGATTGGTAAGAATACCGCTATATCCGGTGTTACGACCGCAGAGGATTATCCGGACGGATTACTTGCGAGTGGAGACTACATAGTAAAGGCAGGTGGCTTACGATGAGAGCAATCGGTATTGTTTTAGCAGGCGGCAACAGCAAACGGATGAGAGAATTATCCAACAAGCGGGCAATATCCGCTATGCCTATCGCAGGCAGCTACCGCAGTATAGATTTTGCGCTGAGCAATATGACCAATTCCCATATTCAGAATGTGGCTGTATTCACTCAGTATAATTCAAGATCTTTAAACCTCCATTTGAGTTCTTCTAAATGGTGGGACTTCGGAAGAAAGCAGGGCGGTTTATTCGTATTCACCCCTACTATTACAGCTGAAAGCAGCGATTGGTACCGCGGCACTGCAGATGCCCTTTATCAGAACCTGAATTTCTTAAAAAGCAGCCATGAGCCGTATGTGGTGATTGCAGCAGGAGACGGAATCTATAAACTGGATTACGGCAAAGTCCTGGAATATCATATTGAGAAGAAAGCTGATATTACAGTTGTATGCAAGACTATGCCTCAGGATGAAGACGTTACCCGTTTCGGCGTTGTTAAGGTTAATGATGACGGAAGAATCACAGAATTCGAAGAAAAGCCGATGGTAGCCACTTCCAATACGATATCCTGCGGTATCTACGTAATCAGAAGACGTCAGCTGATCGAACTGATCGAGCGCTGTGCTGCAGAAGACAGATATGACTTTGTTAAGGATATTCTGGTGCGTTATAAGAATTTAAAGAGAATTTATGCGTACAAGATGGATGGCTATTGGAGCAATATCGCTTCCGTAGACTCTTATTATAAAACCAATATGGACTTCTTGAAACCGGAAGTCAGAGACTATTTCTTTAAACAGTATCCTGAGATTTATTCTAAGATCGACGATCTTCCGCCGGCCAAATATAACCCCGGTGCGAACGTTAAGAACAGTCTCATATCCAGTGGAAGTATTGTCAACGGTGTGGTGGAGAATTCCATTCTCTTTAAAAAGGCATATGTGGGCAATAACTGTGTGATCAAGAATTCTATTATATTAAACGATGTTTATATTGGGGATAATACGGTGATCGAAAACTGTATTGTGGAGAGCCGGGATACAATTCGCGCCAATACAACACATATTGGTACACCAGATGATATTAAGATCGTTTTGGAGAAGAACGAGAGATATACATTATAAGCAAAAGCGAAGAGACGGAAGGGGTTTTGACATGCAAATTACAGATGTTAGAGTAAGACGTATTGAAAAAGAAGGCAAGATGAAAGCAATAGTTTCTATCACTTTGGATAATGAGTTTGTTATTCATGATATCAAGGTAATTGAGGGAGAAAAGGGTTTGTTTATCGCAATGCCAAGCCGTAAGGCTGCTGATGGGGAGTATAGGGATATTGCACATCCGATCAATTCCAGTACGAGAGACATGATTCAGGGCGTAATTCTGGCGAAGTATGAGACAACCTTTGTTGAGGATGCGGCTGAAGAGTCTGTATAGGTGCAGCATAATTAATATAATAAGCGTCCCGGTTCCATAGAGATATGGAACCGGGACGCTTTTTTTTACATCAAACGTGAAGGGATTTCTGAAAATCCCTTCACGTTTGATGTAAAATGAGGTTTGATTTAAAAAGTGGAACTTACCGGAAATTCCAATCCATTACCCCTTGAATTCTACTCCGCATAGCTAATCAGCGCTTCCGCGGAAACCGAGTCAATTGCCAGTATATCGATATACCTTGCTTTTAGGGATGCATAAAGTGCAGGCACCTTTTCCTTATTGGCGATACAGCAGAATACGGAAGGACAGCTTTTCAATGTATCCAAGGACAGACTTATAGTGCGGTTATTGATTCCATCATCACAGATATCACCGTTTTTATCGATAAAACGGCAGCAGATACTTCCTACCGATCCCTTTTTTTCAAGTAAGGATAAATCATCATCATTAATGTAACCGGCTTTATACAGACAGCAGTTTTTATCTGTGCTGGCCAGGTTAACGATAAATTTGGTGCAGGAATTGATTGATTCCAGCAGGCATTTGAGTTTTTTATCATGGAGAAGCATATCCAGGATAATGGAGTTGTCCAGCATGGCGGGGCAAGGGAGGGAAAAGGCCTTTTCGGTATGGAGTTTTTGTCCCATGATATCCACAATCTGGCTGGCACGGCTTTTGGTACTGGTGTCATCCACACTTCCGGTTAACTGGTATACGGAGCAGTCTGTCATGGAAAGACTGGGGAAATATTTGGCTAATGTATATAAAGTATATCCCCAGGAAATGCCGATTCTGTCTGTGGGAACTAAAAACTGGGCAAAAAAGGCAGCGGACTCCTGAGCGGTTATCTGCAAAGCCAGATAAGAATCATTATCAGGTACAGGAATTACCTTTACGGCCTGAAGACCAAATTTTTTTAAAAGGATATCTTCAGCCTGGCTTGTGATGTCGGCTTTATTATTTATGAAGATTTTTACGATTCCGTTCTCCTTGGCCTCGGCCAGCAGCCGGGAAACTTTGGGCCTTGAAATGTTATAACGCTGGGCGATCTCGGATTGTGTCAGGTTGTTGTTGTAGTATGAGTTGGCCACGGCGGTAATTAGATTTGAATTAAATTCGGATTTCATTCCGTACACTCCTTTATTTGGCGTAAAAAATAAAACCGCCTTTTCAGTATTGGTTTTATCGTATAATAAATGATTTTTAAAATCAAGTAAGAAATAGAACTGATTTCATTATATCATATTTTTGAATATATATCAAATGATTAAAAATGAGCAAATAGTTATTTGCGGGATGAAACAGACTTACCAATAATGGTTAAAATAGATAAAAATAAAAATATTTTACGTTATATATTGACATAATATATAATTTGGCGTAGAATTAGGGCATACGAAATGAATAATTGTTCAAAGTTAATCAAATGTTCAAAAAACAAGGAGGTGCTGTTATGGCATTAAAGACATCCTTTAAAGGAGCTGTCACGGAAATTATCACTCCTTTTCAGGAGAATGGGGAATTGGACGGCCAGCTACTGGAAAATGAGGTTGAATTTCAGGTGAAGTCAGGGATAGCGGGGCTTTTTACCAACGGTTTGGCGAGTGAGTGTTTATCCCTTACTCTGGAAGAAAAGGTGAATGCCACAGAAATTATATGCAGGCAGGCGGATGGACGAATTCCGGTCATGGGGAATGTGACAGGGAATAATTATGAAGAGTGCTTGAGACTGCTGAAGGCGTATGAGAAAGCAGGGGTAGATGCTGTTTCCCTTACGCAGCCGATGACATACGGATTTACACAGGAAGGCATGTACCGTTATTTGACAGATTTAATCCATGAAGCTGGTGTTCCGGTTTGTATATACAATGCGCCTCAAACCGGTAATGTACTGTCACCGTCAACAGTAGCCCGTCTGCTGAATGAAAATGAACTGGTGTGTTATTACAAGGAAAGCACAATTGATCTGGTACATATTCAGAATACGATGAGGCTGATTGATTCAGGAAAAGAATATGAATTTCTGGCGGGAAGTGATGCCAGCACGCTTCCCATAGCGATGCTGGGAGGAAAAGGGGTTATATCCCTGATTTCAGCCGTATTTCCAAAGATCATTATACGTCTCTGTGATGAAATTGAAGGTATGCAGATGGATGCTGCCAGGAAAACCCAGGAAGAGATTCTCCAGATCAGGGATGCCTTAAAGATCGGCCCGTTTATGGCCGGGTATAAATACGCTGCGGAGCTGGTGGGGGTTCCCATGGGAGTTGTCAGGAAACCGCTGGTGGGCCTGACGGAGGCAGAAAAAAGCAAGATACAGGATAATTTGAAAAAATTGGATTTGATATCATAAACATTGGAGGTAGAAACAGTGAAAAAGTCAGAAATTGCTAAGATGTGTGATCACACGCTATTGAAAGCATTTGCAGAGAAGGAGCAGATTAAAAAGCTGTGTGAAGAGGCTAAAATGCTGAATACAGCTTCAGTCTGTGTGAACCCATGCTATATCGAACAGGCCAAAGCGCTGCTGGACGGAAGCGACGTTAAAGTTTGTACGGTGATTGGGTTTCCGCTGGGTGCGAATACAAAAGAGACTAAGGCATTTGAAACAAAAGATGCAGTGGCAAAGGGCGCAGATGAAGTGGATATGGTGATTAATGTGGGCGCCTTAAAGAGCGGAGATTGGGATTATGTTTATGAAGATATAAAAGCCGTGGTGGATGCAGCAGGCGGCACTCTGACAAAGGTAATTATTGAAACCTGCTATCTGACCGATGAAGAAAAAGTAGAAGTGTGTAAATTGGCTGAAAAAGCCGGCGCCGATTTTGTCAAGACATCTACAGGATTTGGAACCGGCGGAGCCAATGCCCATGATGTAAAACTTATGAAAGATACGGTAGGCAGCACCATGAAGGTCAAGGCGTCAGGCGGCATGAGGACCTATGAGGATGTGGCGCCTGTTTTAGAGGCAGGAGCGGACCGGCTGGGGGTTAGCGCTACAATTGCAATTGTGGAAGGTGTAAAAGAATAGAGTTCTTTATGGTATGAAAGGAGAAGGAAATATGAAGAAAATTTTAGCAAGCGTTATGAGTTTGGTATTGGCGGCATCTTTAGCAGCCTGCGGTTCATCCGGGGGAGGAAAAACGGAACCGGCAGCAAATGAAACACAGAAAGAAGCGGCGAAAACAGAAGCAGCAAAAACAGAAGCGGCGAAAACAGAAGCGGCAAAAACTGAGGCAGCTCAGGGGGAGGCAGCGAAAACAGAAGCCGCAAAGCCTGGTGACGGGGGGAAGCTGGTGGTTTACAGCCCGAATCCTTTGGAGTTCATGGATCCGCTGGTTGCGCTGTTCCAGGAACAGACCGGGATCGAAGTGGAGCTGGTTGCAGCAGGAACCGGAGAACTGCTCAAACGAATTGAGGCGGAGGCTGCAAATCCTTTGGGAGATGTGCTTTGGAGCGGAACGATTTCAACCGTAGCGCCGAAAAAAGAATTTTTCGAAGATTATGTGACGGTAAATGACGATATGGTAGTTTCCGATGAATACAGGAATACGGAAGGCCCGCTTACAAGAGTGGCTCTGATTCCAAGCATTTTGATGGTGAATACGGAATTGGCCGGAGATATTAAGATTGAAGGGTATCAGGATCTGCTGAATCCTGAATTAAAAGGTAAAATTGCATTTTGCGATCCTTCTCAGTCATCCTCAGCTTGGGAGCATCTGGTTACCATGCTTTACGCCATGGGGAACGGGAATCCTGACGATGGATGGGCCTATGTGGAAGAACTTTGTAAGAACCTGGACGGCAAGCTTTTGGGAAGTTCCTCGGCTGTTAATAAAGGAGTTGCGGATGGAGAATACACGGTTGGCCTTACCTTTGAATCAGGAGGAACAAACTATGTAATAGCAGGCGCGCCTGTGGAAGTCCGTTACATGGAAGAGGGAACTGTATTTAAGCCGGATGGAATTTATATTATTAAAGGGGCGAAAAACCTTGAAAATGCGAAGAAATTCCTGGATTTTGCAACAAGTGAAGAAGCACAGATCATCATGCAGGATGAATGCCATTCACGTACTATCCGTAAGGATATGCCGCCGTCACCGGTTTTGAAAGCATATGATGAAATTAAATCAATTAAGGATGACGATGAGGTTGTAAAAGAGAACAAGAAGGCCTGGCTGGATAAATTTAAAGATATCTATACTTCAGTGCAATAAACCAGAATCCGGGGCTGCCATATTTAGCAGCCCCTTCTAAATGGTAAAGGAGAAGATAATATGAGTGTTGGGATTAATATCCATAATGTTATAAAACGGTACGGGGATGTAACTGTCATCCCGGACTTATCGGTGGATATCAAAAATGGGGAATTTTTTACTCTGCTGGGACCGTCCGGATGCGGAAAAACTACACTGCTGCGTATGATTGCCGGTTTTAACAGCATCGAAGGGGGAACGATCAGTTTTGACGATAAGGTGATCAACCAGGTGGAAGCACATAAGAGGAATATCGGCATGGTATTTCAGAATTATGCTATTTTCCCGCATATGACAGTGCGCGAAAATGTGGAATACGGGCTGAAGCTGAGAAAGATCCAAAAAGCGGAAATGAAGAAAAAAGTAGACGATATTTTGGAGGTTGTAAAGATAGCGGAATACCAGGACCGGCTTCCGGAGAACTTGTCCGGAGGTCAGCAGCAGAGAGTTGCGTTAGCCAGGGCGATTGTAATCCATCCCAGTGTGCTTTTAATGGATGAGCCATTATCCAATCTGGATGCGAAGCTTAGAATTGAGATGAGAGGGGCTATCCGGGATGTTCAGAAGCAGGTTGGAATTACTACGGTATACGTTACCCATGACCAGGAAGAGGCGCTGGCGATTTCCGACAGGATTGCGGTTATGAAGTCCGGTGTAATCCAGCAGACCGGCGGTTCGGAAGATATATATACAAGGCCATCCAATGTCTTTGTATCCACATTTATCGGCCATAGCAATTTATTCCGTGCCAGGATAAAAAAGGACGGCGGAGTGCCTAAAGTCGTACTGGCTGATGGCTATGAGATTGAGATGAACAACTTAAGAGAGGATGTTCAGGAGGGACAAACCGCGGTGGTATCTGTACGGCCGGAGGAATTTTCTCTGAATCCCGGAATTGAGGCGCGGATTAAGACAAAGACATTTTTGGGAAAATACGTAAACTATACTCTGGAATTCCCGGATGAAATGATACTGCCGGATCAGCCAAGCATCGAGTATTCCCAGGATATCGGACATGCGGAGCGGGTATATGGGGAAGGAGAGAAGATCATGCTGAAACCTAACCCTAAAAAGATCAATGTATTTACGGAAGACGGTAAAAAAAGTCTGATTAAGGATGTGAAAAATTATGAGTAAAAGAACATCTTCTAAGATATGGAAATGGGATTTCTGGAATATAACTACATTGGTTATTATGCTGCTGTTCCTGCTCTTCCTTGTATATCCGCTTATTTCCCTGTTTGCCAGCGGCTTTCAGGAGGCGGAGACCGGTTCGTGGAGTATGACTAATTTTGCCAAATTCTTTGGAAAACGGTATTATTACGGCGCGCTCAAGAACAGCTTCGTCTTAACCATATGCGTCACTTTCTGTGCGGTTCTTCTGGGGACACCGTTGGCATATTTTATGGCTACATGCAAGATTAAAGGCAAAGGGCTGATTGAGATACTGATCATCATTTCCATGATGTCTCCTGCATTTATCGGTGCATATTCCTGGGTTCTCCTCTGTGGCAGAAGCGGTATGGTCACAAAATTTATGAAAAATGTATTCGGCATCCATACGCCCTCTATCTATGGTTTTGGAGGTATGCTTCTTGTCTTTACACTGAAACTGTATCCGTTTATCTATATGTATGTATCGGGAGCGATGAAGAAGATTGATGCCTCCCTGATTGAAGCTTCGGAGAGTTTGGGATGCAGCGGGCCGAAAAAGGTGGCCACGATCATAGTTCCATTGATTACACCGACGGTTTTAGCAGGCGGTATTCTTGTTTTCATGAACGCGCTGGCCGATTTCGGAACCCCGATTCTCATCGGAGAAGGTTATTTGACCATGCCGAAATTGATTTATACGGAGTTTATCAGTGAAACAGGCGGGGAGGCTAATTTCGCGGCGGCCATGGCAGGGATTATGGTTCTTATCACGGCAGTTATCTTTATTGCGCAAAAGTATTTTGTAAATAAAAAGTCATTTACAATGTCTTCGCTCAGGCCGATACAAGTAAAGAAGGTCAAAGGCGTGAGGAATATTTTAATCCACACATTTATTTACATAACAGTGGCGCTGGCTATGCTTCCTCAGGTCGTAGTCATCTATACATCCTTCCTCAATGCCAACCGGGCAGTTTTCCTGGAAGGCTATTCTCTGAACAGTTACCGGATGATCTTTTCCAATCTTGGAAAAGCGGTAAGGAATACCTATTTATTTGGCGGCGCGGCAATTATTATCATTGTTTTTCTGGGCATGTTTATTGCATATCTGGCTACCAGACGGCGTAATTTCCTGACCAGCTGTATCGACACGATAACAATGTTCCCATACATTATTCCCGGCTCAGTGCTTGGTATTACCCTTTTACTGGCATTTAATCATAAGCCTATGGTGTTAAGCGGAACTGCAGTTATTATGATTATATCATTTGTAATCCGGCGTCTTCCATATACACTCAGATCCAGCGCGGCAATCCTTTATCAGATCAGCCCCAGCATGGAGGAGGCGTCCATCAGCCTGGGGTGTTCTCCTGTGAAAACCTTCTTTAAAATAACCGCGGTGATGATGATGCCTGGAGTGCTGTCGGGAGCTATACTGAGCTGGATTACGATCATTAATGAACTGGGATCTTCGGTAATCCTGTATACGGGCAAGACGATGACCATGTCGGTGGCGATCTATCAGGAAGTTGTTCGGGCCAGTTATGGTACGGCGGCGGCTTTGGCTACCATGCTGATTCTGACAACCATTGTATCCCTGCTCATTTTCTTCAAAGTGACGGGGAATAAGGAAATCAGTTTATAAGTATATTTCAAACAGTGGGATGTAAGGAGAGGGAGATTGAAAAATATGACACATGATTTTGACTGCATTATAAACCGCAGGATGTCCGACAGTGTGAAATACGGCGGCGGGTCCTGCCCGGAAAATATTATTCCCATGTGGATTGCCGATACAGATTTTGCTGCGCCAAAGGAGATTGGAGAAGCATTAGCAAAACGGGCGCTTCATCCATGCTTCGGATATCCTTTTTCTGATCCGAGATTTGCACAGGCGGTAGCTGAATGGGAGATGACACGATTTGGTTATCACATTGATGAGGAATGGGTTTTATATGCATCCGGTGTTCTTCCGTATATTACATTTATTCTGGAGACGTTCAGCCAGCCGGGAGACGGCGTTTTGATCCAGACTCCGGTCTATCCGCCGTTTCATTGGCTGGTTACCAATAATAACAGAAAATTAGTCAAAAATCCCATGTTAAGGGATGAATCCGGGCGTTATACCATGGATTTTGAGGATTTGGAGCGCAGTTTCAGAGACGAGCAGGTTAAGATCATGCTGCTCTGCAACCCGCAGAATCCAACCATGCGCTGTTTTACGGAAGCAGAACTGAAGAAGGTGGGGGAGCTGTGTCTTAAATATGGTGTTCTTGTCGTTTCGGACGAGATTCACTGCGATATCTGCTATCCAGGCCATGTACACATACCGTTCGCCTCTGTTTCAAAAGAGATCGGGAATATTACAATTACGCTGATCAATCCGAGTAAAACCTTTAATACCGCAGGATTAAGGGCCGGTGCGGCCATTGTATCAAACCGTTCGCTCAGGGAGAAACTGAAAGAGACGGTTGTAAACCACAAAGGGGACAGCAGAAATATATTCGGCTCGGAGGCGTTGATTTCGGCCTATACCAAATGCGGTTATTATGCGGATGAGCTGGTTATATATCTCCATGAAAACTGCAGAATGGTAAAAGAGTTTTTGGACAGGGAAATCCCTGAAATCAGAATGGCGGAGCCGGAAGCCACATATCTTTTATGGCTGGACTGTCGGGGGCTTGGGCTTGAGCAGAAGGAACTCTGCGGTTTCTTTGAAGAAAAGGCGGGGATTCTGTTAAATGACGGGCTGACATTTGGAGAAGAAGGCCGGGGTTATATGCGGATGAATGCGGCCTGTTCCAGGGCTGTTTTGAACGAAGCGCTGAAGAGAATGAAATCAGCTGTGGGAGAATTGGGATTGAATTGACGGTAATTATACAGACTTTTTTACATTAAACGTGAAGGCATTTTCGAAAATGCCTTCACGTTTTAATGTAAATGCCCACGTCACCTGTGTAAAATACTCCGCGCTACGCTGATGCCGTTGGCGGATGCCTGCTGCAGTCCCC
>JAGZXV010000280.1 GCA_018378255.1 Clostridiaceae bacterium
GGTGCTGGGGAAAAACCAGCAGTTCGCCCAGATGGTCATAAGCCAGCTCTCTTTGTGGAGATGCGCCTATCTGGCGGTGAATAAACTTCTGCTGTGTTTATTTTATCTGCTGGTAAAAAGGGCGTTAAAGAAAGAACTTTTTTTTAATGCATCCATGATATTCACCGTATCATTTTTAGGATTGTGCGGCGTGGGATTCCTTTCCTGGCTGACAATCCAGGAAACCAGCGTCCATGCCCTGTTTTCGTGGAGTATGTGCATTGTCCTTTTATTCGTATTCTATTTCACTCTGCTTTTTTATACGAATTACAGGAAGGAAAAAGAGATATCGTCGATTCTGCAGCTCAAGGATCAGATGGTGAGACGGGAATATGAATTGGTTTCAGGACAGCAAAAACAACAGCAGGAAATGTCACATGACCTGAAAAACCACCTGCTGGTACTATCGAACATGATGGAAGAGGGGAAATACGATGATGCGAAGGCCTATATCGCACGGCTGGGAGAGCCGATTAACCGGTTATCCGGTGAGATATGGACTGGAAATGCCACCCTCGATATCCTTTTGAGCCATTTTAAAGGCCAGGGGGAGCAGTTGGGAATCCGGTTTACGATCCAGGCTGATGCCATGAACCTTACCGGGATGGAGGACCAGGATATCTGCTGTCTTTTTGCCAACCTTCTGGATAACGCGCTGGAGGCGGCCGGGAAAGTTCCTCAGCAGAAACGGTGGGTGCAGGTGAAGCTTCGCAAAATCAATGAAATGCTGTTTTTTATCATTTCGAATTCCATGTCGGAGAAGCCGGTGAAACAGGGAGAAGCCCTGATTTCGTCTAAAAAGGAGACCGGGATGCATGGGCTTGGAATCCGGAGTGCGGCCCGGTCTGTAAAAAAATATGGCGGTATCCTGGACTATGAATACGATACGGAGACGTTTACCGCAACTGTTACATTTTTGGAAGGGCTGCAGCCTTCAGATAATCGGTAGCAGCGGCATAGACCTTTTCCATCCGCACGGCTGTTTCTGGATTGGAGTAAGGGACACGCTTTACAAGGCGAGTGATGTAATCGCGTTCCAGCAGATATTTTAAACCGGAGGGGAAATTAAAGTCATAAATATATCCGAGATAAGAAATCCACATATCCATATGTGTGAGGCGTTCGCTGTTTAAAATGGGGATGTGGTTTAAAAACTTTTGATAGACCGCATCGCTTATCTCTTCCTGTCCCAATTCCTCTTCGGTTACATCCACCATGGTTCTCATGTCGGAAACATCCTTCACCCTGAAATTATCCATCTTATCTGCATCCCGGATCAACTGGCTATGAAGCAGAACCTGTCCTTTAAGCCCTTCTTCCATGCGGTACAGGCCATGATTTTTTATGGCTGTATAGATTATGGAATCATAAGTCCGTTCCGGGATAAATGATTCGATCAGCCGTTTTTTAAACAGAATGTCGAGACTGCACTGGGCGTGAGGCATGACGGAATCGTCAAAACTGTTGTATAACCGGAGCTGCTCAAACCGGCCGATGTCGTGAAGGAGGGCAATGTGTCTGGCAATTTCTGTATCTTCGCCGGACAGTTTTAAGTCCGATGAGAGATAATCCATCGCTGATATAACCCCATAAGTATGGACAATTTTCAGATTAATCTTGTCATCATTCCTATCATATTGATCCAGATATTTTTCAAAAGTTTCCTCTGCATGTTTAAAATTCATGGACAATCTCCTTAAATGAGAATATAATACTATCTATGTGATTATAACATAATTTGGAGGTAAAGCAATGAGTGAAACTTGTACACATAACTGCAGTAGCTGTGGTGAAAGCTGTTCCAGCCGCACCCAGGAGCAGACTAGCTTTTTAGAGCCGCTTAACCCGGCAAGTTCCGTAAAAAAAGTGATCGGAGTTGTCAGCGGAAAGGGCGGAGTGGGTAAATCCCTGGTTACAGCCATGATGGCGGTAAAGATGAATGCAAAAGGGCATAAGACAGCCATTTTAGATGCGGATATTACAGGACCGTCCATACCAAAGGCATTTGGCATTTCAAAGGACAGTGTTGGAATGGCAGGGGAGAACCTGATGGTTCCGGCCACCAGCGCTACCGGCATTGAGATCATGTCGGCCAACCTTCTGCTGGATCACGATACGGATCCTGTGATCTGGAGAGGGCCTGTGATTGCCGGGGCGGTTAAACAGTTCTGGCAGGAAACCCTGTGGGAAAATGTAGACTATATGTTTGTGGACATGCCTCCGGGAACCGGAGATGTTCCTCTTACCGTATTCCAGTCCCTTCCGGTGGATGGAATTATCATCGTTACCTCCCCTCAGGAATTGGTATCCATGATCGTAGGAAAAGCAGTTAATATGGCAAAGAAGATGAACATTCCGATTATCGGATTGGTTGAAAATATGAGCTATCTGGAATGCCCGGATTGCGGAAAGAAGATTTCCGTATTTGGTGAAAGCCATATTGATGACGTTGCAAAAGAGTATGGTGTTCCGGTAATCGCAAAAATCCCGATTCGTCCGGAAACAGCGCAGTCTGTCGATGCAGGAACGATAGAGTATCTGGATGCGCCGTGGCTTGATGAGGCAGCGGGGATTGTAGAGAAAATGTGATTTAGCCGGCGAGTGTACGCAGAAAAGCGGGACGTGGGATCGGAGGCCGGACGGGACTTTGGGAAGGTACCGGGCTGGCCGGAATCCAACGGTGCAGGAAAGCGGCTTCCAACCGTAAGTTAATCTAAGGCCGCAGGGATGGAAAAAAACGGTCCGATGCCCAATCGAGTAGGAGGCTGGCCAACTAATGGCCAGCCTCCTACTCGATTGGGCGCCGCCCTGTCTTTTTTCGTTCTTGAAGGTCTAGTATCTCTTAGGGGCGGAATCCGATCTCAAATCCTCTCGATCAAAGGCCGCCCGCTCCGGATGCCCCTTCTTCACGGCGTTACTCCCGCCAATCACTTAAAAAAGCTCATTATCTTATCTCTGTATCCGCCAAATACTTTTTCCAATACGCATCTTTAAGAGTTTCAACAATCTCAGGCGCTTTTCCGCCTACGGGAACACCGTCAATTTCATATGCTGTTTTACAGAGTTTGCTGGCGCTGGATACGATTACTTCGTCGGCGGTCATCAGCTCATCTAAGGTAAAAGGTGTTTCATCTACAGGGATGTTGTGATCCTTGCAGATGCGGATCAGATGAGAGCGGGTGATTCCCGGCAGTATGTAGTGGTCGGTTGGATGGGTTTTGAATACGCCGTCCTTTATGATGGATACGTTGCTGTGGGCACATTCTGTCACGATGTTCCCACGGTGGAAGACAGCTTCGTTGCAGCCCGCTTCGGAAGCCTTCTGGGCGGCCATAACGTTGGGAAGAAGATTCAGGGTCTTAATATTGCAGTGAAGAAAACGGGTGTCTTCTGTGGTGATCAGTTTCAGCTTTTTGGACAGGTCGAATTCGCCGCCGGGTTTGATCATGATCCAGATATTGACGGGAACATCTCCTTTGGGGAATTCGTGGGTCCGTTCTGCCGTTCCTCTGGTAGCCTGCCAGTAGACAAATTGATTGGGAGAATCCACTTTTTTAACCATATCTGCCACCAGTGCTTTCATCTCAGCTTTTGTATAAGGAAGTTTGATCTTGAGCAGGCCGGCGCTGTTGTAAAAACGGTCGATATGATCATCCATTGCAAAGGGAACATAATTCCTGGCAGTAGTAGCTTCGTAAACACCGTCTCCAAACCAACAGACACGGTCGTTCATCGGTACTGTCATCTCGTCTAAAGGGCCGTAGTTTCCATTATAATATCCTAGTTTTTCCATAAGTATCCTCATTTCTGCGCAGCTTTTTATAAAAACAGAGCCTGCGGATGCCGCACCGACACAAACTCTGTTCATGATTGTAAATTAATATAAAATGATTGATCTGATATGATGAAAATCTGATTGAATCATAACATGGAGGGATATTTTTGTAAAGAATGATTCATTATACAATTAGGATTTGATGTAACAGTTCAGAGGGGCCGTCTGAACTGTCAGGATTTGATAAATCATTTAGAAAATTTTAAGTATTCTCCCATTGATGATAATGTGATTTACGTATATAATATTCGTAGGACAATAGGAACCAGAGGTGTACTAATGAATATTAACATGAATCCCAATAGTGAATTGGAGCAATCCATCGTCAGCGTTCCGGATTTGGTGCATGTTCCGGATAATTGGGCGGATCAGGCATACCAGTTCCAACAGGTGATGATGATGTTTACCTGCGCGATCCGTGAAGTGAAAACCAAGCTAGAGGTTTTGAATGACGAACTTTCGGTGAAAAACCAGAGAAATCCCATTGAGATGATAAAATCCAGAGTGAAAAAGCCTAAAAGCATTATTGAAAAGCTGCAGAGGAGAGGGCTGGAGATCTCCCTTGAATCGGTGCTTAATAACCTGGACGATGTGGCTGGTATCCGTGTGATCTGTTCATTTGTGGACGATATCTATGAAGTTGCGGATATGCTGATCCGGCAGGATGATATAACGGTCATTACTATTAAGGATTATATAAAGAATCCTAAGCCGAATGGTTACAGAAGCTATCATATGATCATCGAGATTCCGGTGTTTTTTTCCGACCGGAAAAAACCCATGAGGGTTGAAGTGCAGATCAGGACAATCGCCATGGACTTCTGGGCCAGCCTGGATCATCAGTTAAAATATAAAAAAGAATTTGTGGATTCGGAAGAGATCGGGCAGGAATTAAAGACCTGCGCCGATGTGATTGCCCAGACGGATAACAAGATGCTGGAAATCAGAAAGAGAATTGAGGCCCAGGGAATCACCATTAAAAAGTAACCATCAACAGGTATCCGGTTAATACAGATAGTAGGACAGGGTTTCGCAGATGTGGAACCCTGTTTTCTTATATAAGGACAGAGCAGGTCCATTGGTGCTTGTTACCTGGAGACGGAGAATGTGGATGCCGTTTTCCATCAGGCGGGGAAAGAGACTGAAGAGGAAACGTGATCCAAGACCCTGATTTCTGAACGGTTCTTTTATTTCCATTTCATAAAGGCAGGCAAAACCGCAGTCATAATCTAAGCGGCAGCTTCCGATTATCTTGTGATTTAACAAGCCGAGACAGAGCCCGCCTTCCTGAAATTCAAGATGAATGGGATTTTCCGGTATCGTCTCTTTTTCTATTCTGCGTTCCATTATATATTCTGAATAATCGTATTCGGCTTCGAGGGTCTCCAAGACGATCATCGTTTCCCTGCATCCGGGAGAAGTTACGAAAAGCAGGTCATATCCGGCATTTTCCTGCTCTTCTTTTTCTTCCAGCCAGGAGAGGGCCAGGGAAAAGAGCTGGGAAAAACAGCCCTGGCCACGCTTTTCGGGTAGGGTAAACG
>JAGZXV010000281.1 GCA_018378255.1 Clostridiaceae bacterium
TGGCTGGACCGTCTGGGGATGGAAGTGCCCGGCACTTATGAAGAATTTATAGAAATGCTCCGCAGATTTAAAGAAGAGATTCCCGAATGCACGGTTCCCATAACAGGGATTTCCGCTGAATTAGCCAAGTTTTTTCCGGAATTTTGTCAGGGGGCAAATCCTAACTTTGTGAAAATAGATGGTAAATGGGTTGACGGCATGGGACAGCCCAATATGGAAAGAGCTCTTTCCAATTTAAGAGAGGTTTACGCAGAAGGCCTTTTGGACAGTGAGGTGATTACCAATACAACGGCGAACTGCCGCGACCAGTGGTATGTGGGATCAGTAGGTGTTTTTAATTATCAGGGAGGCAGATGGGGGCAGCAGTTGGAAGAACGGGTTAAAATGAATGTTCCTGAGGCCGAAGTTATTGCAATTCCCCCTATTGAAGGTGCAGAGTATCAGTACATGGGAATGAAATTATATTGTATTTCTTCCAAATTAAGCGATGAAGAGATAGAAGCCGTTTTTAACCATTTTATTGCTTATATGCATGACGGCGGAGAAGGACAGGTATTATTCCAGAGTGGCGTTAAAGGCGTCCATTGGGAACAGGACGGCGAATATGTAAAGCCGTTGCCTAACTTATCAAACCCCAAGGAAGATCTTAAAAAGTGCTGGATCGATCCCAGAAGGCCAATTTCACCGTTAGTATTGACAGATAAGAAGAATCAGGAGAATGAAATGGTCGATTCATCTCTGGAGATCGGCGATACTTACTGCCGGCAAAACCATATTTACCCTGTATCTGAAACCTATACTAAGGTCAGTGCGGAACTCATTATGCTGAAACAGGAGATTATAGCAAAAGTGATGTTAGGCGAATTGAGTGTAGAAGAAGGGCTGCAGAAATATAAAGAAGATTCTGTCCGTTTAAATGTAGAGAAAGTAGAAGAGGAGATGAATGCAGGGTGAAAACAGGAACTGTGTGCCCTTGATACATATGAAGTGAACGGTAAACGGAAAATACTGACACTATGAAAAAATACTGTCAATTTACAGTCCATTATTTAAATGTTATATATTAAAATAATCCGTAGTCTGCATAAATAATGTATCTTGCAGAGCGGAGCGGAAAACGAGAAGACAGGAGACATGAGATGGCTTTTTGCAACATAAAAGAATTCGGGCAGTACGTGGATGCGGAAAATGGTTGGACGAAAGCATTTGAAAAAGCGGTGGAGATTCTGAATGAAGCAGGCGGTGGAACGCTCAATGTTCCCGCAGGAGAATATCAAACCTGTTCCATTGTATTAAAAAGCAATATTACCTTGTATTTAGAGGCAGGAGCAGTACTTCAATATTACGATGACCGGTTCAAATATGACACAATTCTTATCCCTTATATCGGAAAACCTATGAAGATGTTCACCCCTCTGATCTATGCGGAAAATGCAGAGAATGTGGCTGTTACAGGTTCAGGAACCATTAACGGACATGGAGAAAAATGGTGGAAATTAAAAAATGAACTGAGGGCAAATTCCCTCAGGAGGCCTCATATGATATGTTTTAACCGCTGCCGCAATGTGCGCGTTGAACATGTCACACTGATCAATTCCCCGGCCTGGACAATACACCCTTTTTCCTGTGAAAATGTGCTGGTACAGGGAGTGAGCATCAAAAATCCATATGATTCCCCCAATACGGACGGAATCAACCCTAACAGCAGTAAAAATGTAAGAATTGTAAACTGCGTCATAGATGTAGGGGATGACTGCATCGCGATAAAATCGGGAACAGAAGATTCTGAAGATCCTATGCCCTGTGAAAACATCATAATCAGCAGTTGTAATATGGTGCATGGACATGGCGGAATCGTGATCGGAAGTGAGATGAGCGGCGGCGTCCGCAATGTGGTGGTATCCGACTGTGTATTCCAGGATACGGACCGGGGAATCCGTCTGAAAACCCGGAGAAAAAGAGGGGGTGTGATAGAACAGGTCAGGATTCAGAATATTATTATGGACCGGGTGATTTGCCCTTTTATTATCAATTTTTATTATTGCTGTGGTGAAAAAGGAAAAGAAAAGCATGTATGGGATAAAGCGCCCTACCCGGTTGATGGTTCCACCCCTGGGATCAGGGATATCTCAATCAGCCACGTTTCCGTATACCGGGCCAGCTCAGCGGCAGCCTTCTTTTACGGTCTCAGCGAGAGGGCGGCGGAAAATATTATGCTGGCCGACTGCATTATCCACATGGATACAGAAAGCGATGCCGGAATGCCCGCCATGATGACTGGTTTAGAGCCGATGAAGGGAGAAGGGATATTCCTGAGAAATGTAAAAGGAGTGCAGCTGCACCGGGTAATTATAAAAAACTGTACAGGTCAGACTGTTAACGGGGATGATACGGCTGAATTTATACTGAGTTAGGGGGGAAAATGATGGAAAAGACGAATGTATTGATGATTTGTACTGATCACTGGGCATCTTCCTTCATGGGATGTGCAGGACATGAAGTTATTATGACGCCAACCTTGGATTATCTGGCGGAAAATGGGCTTCGTTTTACAAATTATTACAGTGAATGCCCGGTCTGCATACCGGCCAGAAGAACCATGATGACGGGCCTGACTCCTAAAAGCCATGGCGACCGGGTGTATTCGGATCATATGGAAATGCCGGACTGTACGACGCTGGCCCAGGCATTTCGGAATGCCGGGTATCAGGCATATGCGGTAGGAAAACTGCATGTCTATCCGCAGAGAAACAGAATTGGATTTGACGATGTGATCTTACAGGAGGAAGGCCGGTATGAAATCGGAGCGGTGGATGATTACCAGATCTGGCTCGGTGAAAACGGTTATACGGGCCAGGAATTTCTGCATGGTATGGGAAATAATAATTACTACACAAGGCCGTGGCATCTGCCGGAGGCGGCCCATCCTACGAATTGGGCTACCAAAGAGATGATGAAGCTGATGAAACGAAAAGATCCTACCCGCCCGGCATTTTTCTATCTCTCTTACCAGTTTCCGCATCCACCTCTTGTTCCGCTTCAGGCTTATTTGGATATGTATGAGGAGAGTGAGATCAACGGGCCCTGTTTTGGTGACTGGGAGGAAACAGAAGAAATTTTTAAAATTTTATCAGAACCGGAACGGGTGTATTCGAAAAAAGAGATGATCCGGGCCAGGAGAGCCTTCTATGCCCAGTGTACCCATATTGATTTCCAGATCCGCCTGCTGATCGGAACATTAAGAGAGTGCGGATTATTGGATAATACGGTTATTGTGTTTACAAGTGATCATGGTGATATGCTGTTTGACCATCACTTAGTGGCAAAACGATGTATGTATGAAAATTCCGCCTGCATTCCTCTTATTATATCTGGCCGGCCACTTCTGGAGCGCTATAAGGATGTGGGGAGAGTAGTGAACAAATTAGGCGGACAGGCTGATTTAATGCCTACGCTTTTAGATATCTGCGGCCTCCCTGAGCCTGAGGGACTGGACGGTTTTTCACTTCTGGGTGATAAGGAAAGAGAGTATCTTTACGGAGAGGTGAGCGAAGGAATCAAGGCAGCCAGGATGATTGTGGATGGAGAATACAAGTTGATTTATTATCCATATGGGAATGTGGCACAACTTTTTGATCTCAAAAACGACAGAAAGGAGCAGTATGATTTAGCGGGAAAATCTGAGTACAGGGAGATATTGGACAGAATGAAATCTATTTTGACAAGAGAACTTTATGCAGAGGATTTAAACTGGATCAAAGATGGAGAGTTGGTAGGAATGGAACGTGGGGTGAATAGGAAGAAACCGGATTATGGCCTTTATAACCAAAGAGGGTATCATTGGCCGCCGCCTGTTGGATGACAGATATTGAATGTTTGGTCTTTTGCCGTTTGAGCCGGATATTATGATCTCCGGCTGGGCGGTGGAAGACCAATTTTTGATGATATCACAGCATTCGTTCTGCCATGTTGACAGTTCTTCTGTGAGGTTATAAGCTATACGTAAATCCCAGTATATGTGTGTCTTTACGATTAAAGTATACTGAAATAATTGAGAGGAGATGATATAAGATGAATAACTGGTTCACCCTTGATCAGATAGATCCGGATACCTATATTATCAGCGAATACCGCCATTGGGAGGAAACCCACTGTTACCTGCTGAACGGCTCTGAGAGCAGTCTGTTCATCGATACAGGTCTGGGAATCTGTAATATCTATGAAGAAGCTGTCAGGCTGACGGACAAACCAATTGCAGCGGTGGCAACCCACGTCCATTGGGATCATATCGGAGGCCATCGATATTTCCCTGATTTTTATGCGCATGAGCAGGAACTTAATTGGCTGAACGGAGAATTTCCCTTGTCTATGGAAACCATCAAAAGCATGGTGGTGGACCGCTGCGATCTGCCGGTCGGCTATGATGTGAATACGTATCGTTTTTTCCAGGGGATGCCTTCGAGAATCTTAAAAGATGGAGACAGGATTGAACTGGGAGGCCGCAGCATACAAGTTCTGCATACACCGGGGCATTCGCCGGGCCATATGTGCTTTTGGGAACAGGAGAGAGGATATTTGTTCACCGGGGATCTGGTTTATAAGGATACGCTGTTCGCTTATTATCCTTCTACAGACCCCCAGGCTTATCTCGCCTCATTGGAAAAAGTGTCCGTTCTTCCGGTTAAAAAGGTGTTTCCTGCACACCATACCCTGAATATCCAGCCGGAAATTCTCGGGCGGATGCGCGATGCATTCCGGGAACTGGACAGGGAAGGGAGGCTGTGTCATGGGAGCGGAACCTTTGATTATGGGGATTGGGCGGTATGGCTGTAGGCGGTTATTCGAATTAGATACTTTTATTCTCAGTAAAGACGATTATTCCAGCCCTTCATTCCCCTCTTTCTGCATTCGGTAAAGAGCCAGTGTACGCTGTTTTGAAGCATCCACATGACGGCGCATTGCGTCCCGGGCGGCATCGGCGTCCCGGCGGAGAAGTTCGCTAACATTTGATATTGTGGCGGGGATTTTTATTATTTCGCTGGTGCCGGTGTTTTATCCGCTTTATTTGTAGGGGATGGAAAAGCGGGGCGGTTG
The DNA here is from genome assembly GCA_018378255.1 of Clostridiaceae bacterium. Lineage (GTDB taxonomy): Bacteria > Bacillota > Clostridia > Lachnospirales > Lachnospiraceae > CHH4-2. Next base: position 5,095 of record JAGZXV010000281.1, read on the forward strand.
GGACAATGAAGGTTTCATGAAAAAATAGCAGTATATTGGGTGCGGCGCTTCGGAAATTGGGAGGTGCTGCACCTTTGTTTTATATTGGTTTAAATAATAGTTGAGAAGTTTCTATATTGATGATATACTTACAAAACAAGTTATCTTTATTCTGAATTTGCGGGAATGCACCGCAGTCATTTGGCTGATTCAGCCACTAAAATCCAAGTTGAAAAAAATATGTAGTTTTATGATGAGTAAGTTTTTTGGGATGGAATTTCACGATTGAAGTCATCTCTGTTTTTGATTATAATAAAAGGAGAATACTAAA
>JAGZXV010000282.1 GCA_018378255.1 Clostridiaceae bacterium
CTGAAGGGGATGGTAGGTTCGGTTCCCCTCCGTGGTCATAAATATATTCAATCAGCTGATTACTGCCATATCCTCTATCAGCCAGTACCTGGCTGCCGTCCAGGCTGATTTGTTCCAGCAGTGGGATTGCCATATTGATATCATTCCTCTGCTCCTCACTCAACAGCAGATAGACTGGGTATCCATATGCATCTACGATTGCATGGATTTTTGTGCTGGACCCGCCACGGCTATGGCCGATTAGACTTGCGGGCCCCCTTTTTTTGCTCCGGCGCTATGCTGTTGGGCCTTTACAATGGAGGCATCCAGACTAAGTTCCTGTAATTCGGCTTCGAGACTGAGGACACGGAAAATATTGTCCAGATAGCTGCCCTCAATCCATTTACGGAATCGGCTATAGACCGTCTTCCAAGGACCGTAACACTCTGGCAGGTCCCGCCAGGGAGCGCCACTGCGGGCAATCCAGACCATGGCATTTATATCGCTTCAACATAACGAACACCCCTTTTTCTTTTATTTTATCATGAAAAAGGGTAATAAAACATATGTTTTGTGTAACTTTTAATTTTCAAACACACTCTAAGACATACTTAGTGTGCAGCTTCTTTTTTGTGTAAAATAATTACAGCCGGACTTCGAAAAGTCCGGCTGTTGGTGTAAAATATAAGTATGCGATTACCTATTACTTTACAAAAAATTATACATTGAATGAGGAAGGATATCAACAAAAACTTCCTCTCAATCTGGAAACAATCATTCCAGAAGATGATTCTGTGCGGTTGCTGAATCAGTTTGTAGAGGCTATGGATTTGACTGACCTGTATTCTACTTATGAAAGAATAAATACCGTATCGCCCAGAACGTTTCTGAAGATTGTCTTATATTCCTACATGAACGGCGATTATTCTTCACGTTCCATGGAGCAGAACTATAGAGGGACATCAACTTTATGTATCTTCTGGAGGGTGCTCCTGTACCGGATCATGCCACATTTGTCAGATTCCGCAGCATCCATTTTGCCCCATGTGCCAAACAGATACTGGCGGAAATGTCAAATACACTTATGGTGATACCGTTAAAATGAAACATGTAAAACGGCTCCGCAAAAAGCTGTACGCTTTGAAGCAGGAGGAGAAGGTTGAGTTTGTCCATGGGATTGGGAAACGGAAATCCCCGCTCCAGAAAAGTATAGATACACTGGAAGAATACCTGGGCAGACTTAAAGGCTATACACAAAAGCTCCATATTTGCGGGACCGGAAACAGTTTTTCCAAAACAGATCCCATTTTTGAAGGATGCCGGGGAATATTTAAAATTTAAATACAAAAAGGTTGTAACGGATGCCGGATATGGAAGCGAAGAGAATTATTTTTTCCTGGAATCCAATGGACAGACTGCATTTATCAAGCCGGCAAACTATGAACGGTCCAAAACCTTCTGCGAACCAATAGAAGCATCCAGGCAGAGGGCTCCTTCGGAGAATTAAAACAGGATATGCAGTTTCGAAGATTTCTATACTGTGGGACAGCCAATGTGCTTGGTGAGAGTATTCTTTTTGAAATGACAAAGAACCTGAAGAAACTCCATAATAAAATTCAAAAAGGAAAAACAGGAAAACATCTGTTTGCATTAAAAAGCGCATAAATTTAAAAAGGCCTAAATGAAAACAGTACCTAATGCACAGGGGCTATTGAAGTACGCCATTTTTCAAATCTAATAATTATATTCCAATCAAAACAAGAAAATACGACAAAAAGTAAGCTGCCGCTTCACGATTTTTTAATCGTTAATGCAACAGCCCCTTTATTTCATATAGAACTAACCATTTTAATGCTGCGGTTCCATATCAATGTTTCCTATTCAGAAAACTCACTCCCCCGTCGCCGCCCTCACCAACTCCAGATCATTATAAAACGTGAATTTGCTGATCCCCAGCAGCTCGCACACCTGCTCGCTGGACTTGGTGATCAGAAATGCCCCTTTCTTGTCCAGATAGCGGATAAATGCACGGCGCTCCTCTTTATCCATCTCCGACGGCTCCTTGCCGATCTTAGACTGGGCTTTCTGCAGCAGATGCTGCAGGAGACTGGTCACATCGTGAGAGAAGACCTCTTGGTCTTCATCCTCTTCTTGAACCGGTTCAAAGTGGTTGAACTGCCTTAGAAAATTCTCAAACTGCAAAGTCTCCGAAATATCATAATTAATGCAAATTGAGCCGATGATCTTCCCGTCGTCATCCTTAATATAGATGGAAGAGGAACGGAGCATATGGCCGTTGGATACAGTTGTGATATAATTGTACCTGGCATTTTCCGTCACTGTACCGCGGAGCACTTCCAAACCCATGTTACTGCCGCAGCCGTTAATGGAGCGCCCAGTCAGATGCCCATTGCGGATGTCCACAATGGTGCTGCTGTAATCCTTCGTGAGATCATGCAGCACAACTTCGCATTTATCACCGAATTGATTCGCAATCAAATCTAAAATTAATCGAAAAAGCGGAAGTTCATCATTGATTGATTTCATCAACATCCTCCTAACAAAAAATTATTATATTACTAATTTTATCATATTGATTATAAAAATTCAATATAATTTGTCGCCGTAGAAAAAGAAAAATGAAAAAAAGTATGATTTTGCGTTTGCCTAACAAAAAGTAGTAAAATAATTCGAATAATATAAAAAAATAAAATAAAATCATAAAATACCAAACTAAAATTAATTTTATATGGTAAAATATGGTAATTAAAACCAGAAAAACAGAAAAAAAGTTAGAAACATGATTGACAAAAAATGTCGTATATGGTATTCTGAAATTACAGGTAGAAAAAATAATCAAAAAAAAAGTCATAAATTAGAAGAAAGTAATATTATAAAAAGTTAGCAATAAACAAAAAATAAAATTATATTAAGGAGGTTATTTATGAAGAAGATCGGTTACAAGGCATTGGGGTTACTGGTGGCAGCGGCACTTCTCTCAGGGTGTGGAAAAGGAAGCGCTCCGGTTCCGGAAAAAGCGGGGGAGCCCTCATCGGCAAAAACAGAAGCGAAGCCGGAGGCACAGGCAGAGCCTGAAGTGATTACCTTCTGGTACAACAACAAGGGCGACGAAGCGCTTCCCTATGAAGAGGCGATCAAGCAGTACAATGCGTCCCAGTCCAAATACAAGGTGGAAGGCCTGAGCGTTACGGACCAGCAGAAGCTGATCGTGGCTCTGGCGAGCAATGAATCGCCGGATATCATCAAGGGTTCCAACTCCAACATCATTACATATCAGGCCAACGGCCTTTTGGAAAACCTTACCCCTTATGTAGAGAAGGAGAGCTACGATATGGATATGTACTCCCCTCAGGCGGTGGAAGCCAACACCATAGACGGACAGGTTTACGCGCTTCCGATCAGCGGTTATTCCATCCAGCTCTATTACAATAAGGATATTTTGGAGGAGATCGGCTACCAGGAGCCGCCTAAGAGCATGGAGGAGATGTACGAGATGTCGGTCAAGGCCACGGTCCTGGACGGTAATGGCAACATCGAACGTCTGGGTTACCCGCTGTTCCCGCTGGCCTCCGCAAGACAGGAGCTGATCTATGGTTTCGGAGGACGCTGGTGGGCGGAAGACGGAAAGACCCTGACTCCTGAGTCCCAAGGAGTGATCGAGAGCCTGAAATACAATGTGAAATACCGCGAACAATACGGAGTTGAGAAGGTACAGGCATTTATTGCCACAGCCAATACCAACCGTTACACAGAGCAGGACATGTTCTTCGCAGGCAAACAGTTATTCCGCATCGACGGTTCCTGGCTGCCCACCATGATGCAGAACTTCGGAGCGGAAGTGAATTATGGAATCACGCTGATCCCATCCATGGGAGGAGTTGAAGAGGAACGCGGCGTCAGCCGTTTTGAGACAGGCAGCCTGAGCATACCGACGACTGCAAAGAATAAGGACGGAGCATGGGATTTCATCAAATGGATCACCAACGAGGAGGGCGCCAAAATCATCGATATCGGCGTCGGATATCTTCCGGCTCTGAAGACCTTATATGATGATCCTGACATCCTCGCAATTCCCGGCAACAAGGAATTTATCGAAGCGATCAAGCTGGAACGCGGAATCCAGTATCCGAAGATCAAAGATTATGCGAAATATGTCTCTCTGATTGACGAATATCTCGATTATGTATATAACGGTACGAAAACGCCGGAAGAAGCGATGAGCGAACTGGCGAAACAGGCAAAGAATTTATCATAATCAGATGCCGGAAAAAGGGTGCCGCATAGGAAGCTTTCATGCGGCGCCCCTTTTAAGTATCAGGAAGATAGGAGGTTTTTACTTGAAAAAGAAAGGGCATAAGCTGACCCGGAATGACAGAAATGGTTTTTTATTCGCATTGCCGTGGATTATCGGATTTCTTTGTCTGAGCGTATATCCACTGGCGGCGTCATTTTACTACGGATTTACGGAATTCAATCCCGTTTCGGCTCCGAAATGGATCGGATTGGAGAATTATGTGGACATCTTCCAGGACCCTCTGGTCTGGAAGAGCTTGAAAAATACGCTGTTTATGGCGTTTATCTCCACGCCTGTGAATTTGATGATCGCCCTTTTGCTGGCGACGATCGTGACAAAGGAGTTTAAAGGCAGAGGGCTGGTGAGGACCATCTTCTTCCTGCCTTCCGTCATCCCCATGGTGGCGGCCACTATGGTGTGGATCTGGATGTTCGATCCCACCTACGGATTTATCAACAATTTCCTGGCCCATATCGGAATCGTGGGGCCGTCCTGGCTGATGGACGCCAGATATACGAAATTCGCGCTGCTGCTGATCGGAAGCTGGACCACGGGCACCACCATGCTGGTGTGCATGGCGGCTCTGCAGGAAGTGTCGGTCAGCTATTATGAGTCGGCTCAGATCGACGGGGCCAACGCTGTGCAGCGGTTCTTCTATATCACGCTGCCGTGCATTGCTCATGTGCTGGTCTATCAGGTGATCTTAAACCTGATCAACTCGTTCCAGTATTTTACTCAGGTATACGTTATCATCAACGCCAGCTCCGGCGGCGGTGCCAGCAACGCCAGCGGCGGACCGGCCAACTCGATCTTAATGTATCCTCTGTATCTGTTTAACACCGCATTCTCTTATATGAAGATGGGCAGAGCTTCCGCTATGGCATGGCTTCTATTTGTCATTGTGTTTGTGCTGACACTGGTCATGACCAGAATCACGAAGAAGGTATCCGAGAATGGCGT
>JAGZXV010000283.1 GCA_018378255.1 Clostridiaceae bacterium
CGCCGCTATGGATGAGATGGACCATAAATACCAGGGGCTGATTGATAAAGCTAAAGAATTGAAAGATACGTTCACAGGAGGTTTTAAGATCGGTTTTGGTGATACAAAGGTTCTGGATGATATCCAGGCATCCATTCAAGGGATTAAAAACAGTTTTATTGAAATTTTCACGGCTAATGAAGTACAGCAGGCATTAAACCGCTTTCTGAGCTTATTTACTTATAACCTTGGTAAAACAGCCGGTTCCGTTGCATCGATAGGGGCCTCTATTGCATCTAACTTCTATGGCGGGATTGATAAATACTTAAAACAGAACGCAGAACGGATCAAAGGATACATTGTTTCCATGTTTGATCTTGGCAGTAAGACCTCTGTCATGATCGGTCAGTTTTCCCAGGCCATGGCAACCATATTTGAAGCTTTCCGTTCGGAGTGTGCACAGCAGATTACAGCGGACATCATCGGTATTTTTAGCAACATATTTATGGGAATTACGGAACTGGGATTCCGATTCGGCGTTGACTTTTTGGATATGCTTACCGCACCGTTTATTCAAAATAAAGATCTGATAAAAACAACTCTGGAGGACACGTTCAGTGCCGTTGCACCGATTTTCTCAGAGATCAAATCCATTATTGATGAATTATTCGATAAAGCGAAAGCTACCTATGATTCCAGCATTGCACCAATGATTCGATCATTCCGGGATGGATTTACAGAGATCGCTAAAAAGTTTTTGGAACTGTATAATACTTATTTTCTTCCGGTTTTAGCAAACCTCTCTGACAAGTTCCAGGATTTCCGGGAGACTTATTTATCGCCGCTGATTGATAAGTTTATGGAGTTTGTTTCTAAAGCTTCAGAAGCGATAACTGCAATCTGGGAAAATGCTTTAAAGCCGTTTGTTTTGTGGTTTATGGAAGTAATGGCTCCGGTTATATCGGAATATATTAACCAGATTGTGAATGTGTTTTGGGAATTTCTAGGTGCCATAAGTGAAATATTAGAAGAGGTTCTGGATGCGCTCGGCGGACTTATGGATTTTATTACCGGGGCTTTCACCGGCGATTGGGAAAAGGCATGGGAAGGCATTAAGAAGTTCTTCGATGGAATTTGGAATGCAATGAAGCTGTTTTTGCAGACGGTCCTTGATTTGATTGACAGTATTCTCACCACGGTATTAGCCAAGATCGAAATCTTGTGGTCGGCCTGCTGGGAAAAGGTAAAAGAGTTCTTTGCGGATATTTGGACGAAAATCAAAACCACAGTTTCGGACAAAATTGAAGAAATCTGTACCAAAATTGATACCACAATAGAGCTCATCCGTTCAAAGATCGAGGAGAAACTGAATTTAATCAAAGGAAAATGGGAGGAAATCTGGGGAGGCCTAAAAGAGAAAACAGCGGAAATCTTTGAAGGTATGTGGGGTACAATTAAAGGGATTATTAACAAGATCCTGAATGGCATAGAGACCATGGCAAATGGTGTGGTAAGGGCCATAAACCGCATGATCGAGGCTGTTAATGATGTTGCAGATGTAGTTCCTGGCGTGTCGGATGATCTGATTCCAACAATCCCAGAGATTCATCTTCCACGCCTTGCCCAAGGCGGTTTCGTAAAAGCCAACACTCCGCAGCTTGCCATGATCGGCGACAACCGCCAATATGGTGAAATCGTGGCTCCGGAGGATAAGATGCAGGAGATGGTAGACCGTGCAGTAGCAATGGCAGCCGGGAATACTTCCATGTCCGATCAATATCTGTCCGTAATGGTAGACCTTCTGAGACGCATCATCGAAACCATCGAAAACTTAGACCTGACTGTAAATATCGACATCCGGGAAATCAAACAGAAATTGGTGGATCTCGAGCGCCGGTCTGGTTACACGTTAAGACCAACATAAAGGAGGCGGAACATGGCAGGATTTATTTACATAAACGGCAGACAGTTCCCGTCTCCTGACAGGGGACTGGGCTTTACCGTGGCTACCAATGTAAGCAGCGGTAAAAATGCCCTGGGTGAATTTGTCGGCCAGCGGGTCGGCAGGGACCAGGACAAGATCGACGGCCTTCAGTGGAAATTTCTGGATGCGGAAACATGGAGCGCCATCTTGCAGGAGTTTGCACAATTCGTTGTAGTTGTAAAGTTCCCGGATATGGTTACAAACACCTGGAAAACAGAACGGATGTATCCCGGGAACCGGACGGCTGTTCCGTGGGAGATTGATCCGAAAACCGGCCTTCCATCCGTGTACAAGGACTGTAAGGTGAATTTGATTGACTGCGGGGTGATGGAATAATGCAGGCGGCCAGCGAAGCTTATAAAAAAGCAATGAGGGAAAAATATAGAAATCATCAATCCCTTCTCCGCGTAACCATCGGCATGATTAACCAGGAAGCCCAGGCGAAGGCCTATATCCCCAGCGCTGAAAACTATACCTATTATTCGAATTTGAAAATGCCTCTGGATGATTATAGGGTCCAGGAGCTATACGCTGCTTGTGACCAGGATTACACCGTGGTAGATAACAGCATGTATTTCCTTCCACGGAATAAGGAGGAAGTGGTTCTCAACCAGGGGATCGTTACAGAGATATTGTTTGGAGACATTAAAATACGATTCCCGGTCCAGTATGATATAAAAGGCCTTACAGTTGATTTCGGCAAAGCCTTTCCGGTGGATTTTCGGATTGAATCCGATAATAATTTAGTGGAGATTACCGGAAATACAGGCGGACATTTTGTAACAAATGAAATTTTTCCGGGTGCAACATACCTGCGTTTTGTGCCGGTCAGAATGTCGAATGGACAAAGTCGGTTTCGGATTCATCAGGTTACTATGGGGATCGGGGTCTATTTTGACAACCGGAAAATACTAAACGCAACAAAGAAAGAGCGGATCAGCCCCATTATGGAGGAACTTCCTGCCATAGATTTTACACTAAAGGTTAATAATAAAGACCGTGCATTTGATATTGAAAATGGAGAATCTTCCGTTAACTTTCTTGAGATCGGCCAAAATGTAGAGGTCTTGTACGGGTATGAGTTGAATAATGGAACTGTGGAGTGGATGCCGGGAGCAACCCTTCAGCTGAAAGAATGGTCTGCAGATGATAATGAATTGTCTCTGTCGGCCTCAGACCGTTTTGATTACATGGATGGAACTTATTACAGCGGACAGTATTACGAGGCAGGAATCAGCCTGTATGACCTCGCAGTGGATGTATTTACAGACGCAGGAGTAGACAGCCGGGAATACTGGATAGACAACTATTTAAAAAATGTTAAGGTGAGTAATCCGATGCCGGCAGTATCCCATAAAGAAGCACTGCAGCTGATCGCCAATGCCGGCCGCTGCGTCCTCTATCAGGACCGTCTTGGAAACTTATATATGAAGTCCAGTTTCCTTCCGGACATGACTGCTTCTTCCGACAATGAGGTTTATTTTTCTCATACAGGCAATGTTCTGGATGGAACAGTGAAAGATTCCTATGCTATGGCTGGGCGCGATGAGGCGGATGTAGTGCCCACGCAGTATTTCCTGCCACGCCAGGCGGGAGGGGCAGCATATCTTAATACCGGTTATATTTCAGAAGCTATTGCGGGGCTAAAAGGGTTCTTTGATGCGAATCCCACCATAGAGATCTACGCAGAAGCCGCCTTTAAATGTTTCGGTCTGACCTTGGAATTTGGCCGGCATTACCCCGCAGAACTGGTAATCCATACTTATTATAACGGACAGCATCAGGAAGATTATCTTGTGGCGGAGATCCAACAGATTACGGTAATCCGTCATGAGTTCCCGGAGTGGGACCGCATGGTAATCGAATTTACAAGGCATAGCGCACCGGATGACCTGGAAGGGGATTACACCTTCTGGACAGACCGCGATAGTACATATTTGGTTGATGAAAATGGGATATACCTGAAAAAGGATGGGGAACCAATTCCCCAAATGTCAAATAACCGTATTGTTCTTAACAACATTACATTTGGAGACAGTACCGATTATATCCTTGAATATGGCTGTGAACTCACCAAGACCCCAAAAGGAACTCAGCTGGCGAAGGTGAGGGAACTGCAGGTGATGCGGACCATTTATAACCAGAGTGATGAAGTGAAGGAACTGGCGAAAGAAACCTTGTATATCACACCGGAGAACAACCGTTATACATTTTATTTCAGTAATGCATCCTATGACTTTTCCGCATCGGTTACAGACGCCCAAATGGGTCAGGAAGCGATTCTTGTTGACAGCAGCGCCTATTATGCCATTGTGGAAGTAACCGGGGTAAATGGGGCAGTCGAAGTGTCAATTTCGGGCCGGGAGTATATAACCATACAGTCCAAGGTGAGCAGGCAGCTGAACCCTACCGGATCAATGGAAATATGGGAAAATCCCCTGGTATCAGAAACCGGCCATGCAGCGGATCTGGCTGAATGGGTAGGCGACTACTTAAAATCCGACCGGGAATATGACTTACAGTATCGCGGGGAACCTCGCCTGGATGCAAATGACCTTGCATTTCTGGAGAATAAATATACCCCTGAAATGCTTGTAAGAGTTTATGAACACACCTTGAAATTCAATGGCGCATTATCCGGCACAATTAAGGCCAGAAGAGATATGGGCTATACAAAAACAAGACTGAAAGGATAGGAGGCAGGGAGTTGCAAACTAGAAAATTAACGGAAGTACCGAAATCAGACTTTGCCAAAGAGGCAAACTTGATCGTAGAAATAGACGAAGAACTGAAACGGGTCCCCGGTACTGAGATAAGCAGCCTTATAACGGATGAAGCAGACCGTGCCAAAGCAGCAGAAAAGGTACTGTCTGACAACCTTTCTGCTGAGACCGTGAGAGCTGTAGGGGCCGAGAACGCAAATGCGGATAACCTTTCTGCCGAGATAACCAGAGCAAAAGGCGCGGAGAAAACCTTAACGGACAATCTGGCGGATGAAGCCATACGGGCCATGGCGGCGGAAAAGACAAATGCGAATAACATTTCTTCTGAGATAACCAGGGCCAAAGCTGTGGAACAGTTGCTTGCTGATGATTTGGAAACTGAGACCGCCAGATCCCAGGCGGCAGAAGAAACATTGACCGACAACCTGGCTGCCGAAATAACCCGGTCAAAAGGAGCAGAAAAAACTCTGACAGATAACCTTTCTGCAGAGGTTACCCGGGCTAAAGCAGCCGAGAAGGCCAATGCTGATAATCTTTCTTCTGAGATCACC
>JAGZXV010000284.1 GCA_018378255.1 Clostridiaceae bacterium
ACCAATGAGAACGCGCCGATTTTCGAGATCGCGGATTATGGAATTGTTGGAGATCTTTATAAAGTAATTCCTGCAATCATAGAAGAACTGGATAAATAAAGAATTAATTTAATTAATATAAGGAGGATTTCAATATGAGCAAGAAATTATTGGAAGGCGTTAAAGTTGTTGAACTGGCAACATTTATCGCAGCAGCAGGAGCAGGCCGTTTTATGGCAGACTGTGGAGCAGATGTTATTAAAATCGAATCTGCAAAGGGAGATCCGTTAAGACACACAGCGCCTTCAGAAGGCAGACCTTTAGATATGTATGAGAATACTACCTGGGATCTGGAAAATGGTAACAAGAAATGTATTTCCTTAAATATGAAGACACCGGAAGGAAAAGAAGCATTCTTCAAACTTCTGGATGAAGCAGACGTTCTGATCACTAACTGGAGAGTTCAGGCTCTGGAGCGTGCAGGACTTGACTATGAAACTTTAAAGGTTAGATATCCAAAACTGGTTTATGCGATTGTTACCGGTTACGGCGAGTACGGCCCTGACAAGGATCTTCCAGGATTTGATTTCACTGCATTCTTCGCAAGAGGCGGATATCTGGATTCCTTACGTCAGAGAGGAACTGTTCCTTTCAACGTAGTGCCGGGCGTTGGTGACCACAACGTTGCCATGAACTTAGCAGCAGGTATTCTGGCTGCATTATATCATGCAAAACTGACAGGCGAAGGTGAGAAAGTAGAAACCAGCTTATTTGAAACCGCTGTTTACAACATGGGTATGATGATCCAGGCTGCAAACTATGATGGTATTGCGAAAGAATATCCAATCAATATCCGTGAAGGCGCTAACCCGTTTAACTCTGCTTGGAGAACTGCGGATGACAGATTTATCCAGACCTGTATGCCTGACTACAATATGTATTACAAACAGTTTATGAAAGCGCTCGGAAGAGAAGATCTGGTTGATGATGAAAGATACTTCCCAATCCAGAACCTTCAGGCGAATGGCCTCGGCACAGAGATGTATGATATCTGTATGGAAGCTATGGGCAAGAAGACTGCTGCAGAGTGGAAAGTGCTTTTGAAAGAAGCTGACGTAGCATTCAGCCTTGCGCAGTCCTGGACAGAGATTCTGGAAGATGAGCAGGCTTGGGCCAATGAATGTCTGTATAAGATGAAATACGACAACGGAAATACCAGAACACTGGTAAGACCGCCTGTAAAATTCCAGGAAATGGGCGTACCGGAATACAATGTAGGACCATTGATCGGTGAGCAGGGACCGGAGATCTTAAAAGATCTGGGCTATACGGATGAACAGGTAAAAGAATACCAGGAAAAAGGCATTCTTTACGTATGGAATGACGAAAGAAAAAAGTAATCAGGGCGGAACGGATTTTAGATGATATTTACGAAGTAAAGCTTCCTCTCAAAGGATCTTCTTTAAAAGAATTAAGCTGTTATATCATTAAGGGACAGGACCGAAGCTGTATCATCGATGTAGGATTTGCCACAGAAGAATGTGACAGGATTCTGCGGGAAGCAGTGGAGGAACTGGGGTTAGATAAGAAACATACCGATATCCTCCTTACCCATACCCACCAGGATCACTGCGGCAACCTGCCAAACCTGTATCAGGAATTTGGCGGTGTTTGCTGCAGCCGGTGGGACAGTATCAGGATCAGCGGCAATGACCCTGTATCCAAATATGATTATTTAAAATACAACTTTTTGAAATGCGGAATGTCCACATCACTTTTAGAGCAGATGCCTAAGGATGAAGATATGGATTCGTCTGTTCCGCTGGAGAATATCAGAGTTTTATCAGATGGTGATGTGCTCACCTATGGAAAATACCGTTTGAAAGTGATTGATTTAAAAGGGCATATGCCCGGACTGATTGGCCTTTATGATGAAGAGCAGGAAATTTTGTTTCCGGGTGACCACGTGCTGAATAAAATCACGCCGAATATCGGATTTTACGGGGAAGAATATCATTCACTGACCAATTATGTTGCGAACCTGAAAAAAGTCCGTGATTTAAAAGTAAAGCATGTATTTCCAGCCCACCGCGGACCGATTAAGGACCTGCAGGCCAGAGTGGATGAGATTCTGGAACATCATGAAGAACGGCTGGATGAAATTACCGGCGTACTCTATGCAAAACCCATGTGCGCATATGAGGTGGCCGGAAAAGTGAAATGGTACTATAAAGAGGGGAACTTCCAGGCCTATCCGGTTGTCATGAAATGGATGGCGGCCTCCGAAATCTTAGCGCATCTGCAGTATTTGTATGAACGCGGAGAGATCGTCCGGGCTGGTGGGGAAGGGGAATCTTATATTTACAGATATGTGAATTAAAAAAAATTAATTTATTTGTATATATTTCCGTAAAGTGTTAATAATGTTACTATCAACAAATGATAAAAATTAATACTTATCCTCCCCTTTTTAATGCCCTGTCTGCTGCGTGAAACGCGGCAGGCGGGGCGTTTTTGCAGATGGGAACAGGAATTTATATGAAATACCCATTGTTTTGAAAAATATTTTGCAAAAATCCTTAAAGTGTTATATACTATGTAAGGATATACCCAAGAATAGAAAAAGGATGGACGAGAAGTATGGCTATTTTAGAGACATGGAGAAACCTGGCCTATGGAGATGGCTTAAACGATAAAGAAAGAGAGAACCTCTGGTCTGGTTATTTCACAATTGAAAAAGGAATTTATGAAAAAATTCTTTCCAATCCAACGGAAGTGATTACCGGTACGGTAAAGGAACTGGCAGATAAGTATGAAACAGAAGTATTGATCATGACTGGTTTTCTGGATGGAATCAATGAGAGCTTAAAAGGATACGAAAACCCAATTGACACCATGGAAGAGGACACTGAAGTTAAGATTGAGATCGATCCTGAAAAATTATATTACAACATGGTTGAAGCGAAAGCGGACTGGCTCTATAATCTGCCGCAGTGGGATTCCATTTTGACTGAAGAGAAAAGAAAAGAACTTTATAAAACCCAGAAAGCTTCCGGAACAATCAGAAAAGGCCCGAAAGTTGGAAGGAATGATCCGTGTCCGTGTGGAAGCGGTAAAAAATATAAAAAATGTTGCGGTAAAAATGCTTAGGATAAAAATCTTTATTTAACTGACTGGTGGGAGTAACGCCATGAATTCAGGGAACGCGGGGCAGGCGGAAAACCGGACGGTGAGGGACGGTTTTCCGCCTGCTCCGCGTTTTTTGAATTCATGGCTGCATATCGGCTGCGCTAAGAATAAAAAAGATTTTGGAAAAGGGTGTAAAAAAGACAAAAGATCGTTTGGTTGATGGAATATATTGCATTTATGCGAAGCGCTACGTGGAGATTTAGTATAAATGCCTTGAGGATTGACATTAAAACGTGAAGGCTTTTTGGAAAATGCCTTGAGGGTTGATGTTAAAATTGGCCTACTCATTGCAAAATTGCATTTAATTAGCCAGAACCATAGAAAACCAGCAGAAAAGCGGGACGAGGGGACCGGGCTTTTGAAAGGGCCAGGCAAAGCGGAATCCATCGGTGATGAAAGCCGTCTGGAAACCGTTAGTGAAACTTAGACTCCAGGGAGGGAAAAAGACGGGCAGAAACTGAAAACCAAATCAGTTTCTGAGATGCCCACTGAACGGTAAAGTCTCATAAAGAGTTTACCGTGAATGGGCATCGGACCGTCTTTTTCCCTCCCTGGAGTCTTAGTTTCACTTACGGTTGGAAGCCGGTTTTCATCACCGATGGATTCCGTTTTGCCTGGCCCTTTCAAAAGCCCGGTCCCCTCGTCCCGCTTTTCTGCGTAACTTATGCAATTCCCACCTATTATTCTTTCCCCCGGAAACAAGGCTTTCTCTTTTCCTGGAAAGAGGTAAGCCCCTCTATCTGGTCTTCTGTTCCGAAACAGGCGGCCATATAGCCGACCTCCACTTCTTTTGCCACATCAAAGGCGGCGTCAATTCCAGCATTCACCGCAGATTTTACGAGATAGATTGCGGTGGAAGAGTTGTTGGCGATCATCTGTGCTTCTGCCATTACCTCCTGCCAGAACGTGTCTAAAGGAACGACTTTGTTGATAGCGCCGAGGGCGAGGGCTTCATCGGCTTTGATCCTTCTTCCGGTAAACAGAAGTTCTTTTGCCTGAGCGATTCCGATAGCACGTGGAAGGCGCTGGGTGCCGTTAAAGCCGGGTACTATTCCAAGGGTCACTTCCGGCATGGCGAAAGAGGCTTTCTCGTTCGCTATGCGGATATCACAGCAGAGCAGAAATTCGAATCCTCCGCCGAATGCATATCCATTGACAGCGGCTATAGTAGGTTTGGAAAGCAGTTCGATCTTTCGGAATATACCGCAGCCTTTTTTTGAATAGTTGATAACCTGAATTCCACGGGAATTGGCCAGCTCATCGATATCAGCTCCGGAGATAAAGCTCTTTCCCTCGCCGGTAAATACAATAACGCGGACAGATTCATCCGCTGCCAATTCATCTACTGCCCGGTCCAATTCTTCCAAAACGGCTGAATTCAGTGCATTCAGCGCTTCAGGGCGGTGGAAGGTTACTATGCCTATGCCATCCTCAACAGTTACGATTAGATATTGATAATTCATATTAAAACCATCCTTTCTGTGATAAATAATTACATAATCTTATATGCCACCGGGTTTTTCTCATCAAAATAAACGAGAAGAGCTTTATCACCCGTTTGGAACCAGAAGATATCGTCTTTTAAAGATGTGGTAAACATAATCTGTCCCGCATTATCCCGAAACTCCACAAAAGAACTGTTTCCATCCTGGATTACATGGACGGAGGCATCGGCGCAGAACAGAGTGTTATAGCTCTTTAGGGCCTTTGTGATACTGTGGTCATGAAGGAAGTTGGATAAAAATGTAACCGAATAAGCTAAAAGCATAAACAGCCCGAGAGTAATTCCTGCTGAATTGACCGCTGCAAGCTGATAGAGGAAGAACGCAGCCAGGCATACAAGAATGATCATCTGATTTCTCAGGTAAAGCCTGCGGCGGATTTGGATTCTCTCTTTCTGCATCCTTTGAACAAGAGCACAGTCGTTGGAATCCATGCGGCGGCGTTTTTGTTTGGAAACGCCGGTCTCCGATTTTTTTAAATTGCTGTGCGGAATATTCGTAGGAAAAATGCTTTGGGGGAGGGCAAATATTTGATATC